>CAYVAP010000809.1:0-2418 GCA_964449365.1 uncultured Bacteroidia bacterium | reverse complement strand
ATTGCCCCGAGCAGCCCGGCGCTGATCTGGCGCTCAAATTAGTTTGTTGGATCAATGCCGAAGAGCGCCGGCAGTTTTACCGACCTTTTGCCCAAAAAGACGAGCCCGAGTCTTGTGTGCCCAAGTATGCCTACTTTTTGCCTCGCATGGCGACCTTTTTGGCCGAGCCAGAAGCCTTTGCTGAGCACTGGCGGCCCGAATACGAGCAGGTGATCCAGGATTGGCAGCGCATGCGTGGCAGCGATAGCCTGGTGGAGGTCATCCGCCCGCTGCGCCTGCTGGTCGTGCGCAACGCTGCGCCCCTGCACTACTATGCCCTCTTTGGCCCGAGCCGCAACTGCGACATGGTGCTGAGCATGTACGAGGGGCAGCGCTACGAACTGGAATACAAATACACCACCTGGGTCGACACCGAGCATCGGCTTTCTTTTCCCCGCATCGATTGGCAACCTTTGGTAGACCAGCTCAACCAAGCCGAAACCAAAGCCGAAACCTGGACGGGCGACCGCATCATGGACACCGGGCCGCTGCTGCGCCTCAATGGCGACCGACTGAGCAAAGCCGAACGCTTCGACCATCCCTTTCGGCGCGAGATCCTGCCCTCAGCCTGGACCCCAGATGAGCTACTGGCCACGGTCAGAGCGTTTTACGAAAAAGCCTATCACGACATTCGACCACAAAAGCGATGGACCTGGCAACAGATGCGACAAGCTCAGCCAATCATGAACGCGTAGGTGAAGTAAGAAAGCCGAACCATTCGTCGCTTTTTTTCAGCGTTCCGGGTTGCATCCCTATCCACTAAACCCAACAAGACTCCCCATCGGAAGATCTTCATGTAAGTTTGAGCTAAGAAAGCGTCTCTTTACATCCTCCCCTTACGCTTTTGGTCTACTTGCCAGCTTGCTCATGCCTGCTAAGAAGCTACCGATACTATTTGCCGTCCCCATACTGGTCATGCTGGCCACCGGGGGCGTTTTTCAGCTGTTGAGGGATTCGTATACGGCCGAGGCGCGCCTCGCATGGCACCATGTGCCCCTCGATACCCTGACCCATGAGGCAGCCCTTCAGTACCGGGATAGCTTGGCGCGCCCTACCGAATACTCCAAGGTGCTGCGTTTGTTGCAATCAGACACAGTGCTCACCCTGCTGGGATATCACTTGGCGGTGATCGAGCTGCGGCAAGATGCCCCCTGGGGGGAGGACAGCCCTTGGCAGCGAGTCAACCATCCTGCCTGGCGGGTTGATATGCAGGAGGTCTTTCAACGTTGCCTGCAACAGCATCGCACCCCCCTGGATACCAGCCGCGTCGCCGATAGCTTACACCTCTTGCTGGCGTCTTTGGGCTGCCTCCCAGATCAACTGCGCAAGCACTTGATCATTCGCCCGATTCCGGGCACGGCGCAGATTCGTTTGCAGGCCGACTGCCATGATCCCAGGCGGTCTGTGGTGATGGTCAATCGCCTGGGGCAGGCCTTCGTTCGATACTGGGTGGCCCGCCAAACCGCCACCTTGAAAACCCGCATAGCCGCCTTGGCTCAACAGCAGAGCGAGTGGGAAGCGGTGATCCGAGAGCGGCAAGAAGCTCTACGCCTGGCGCGTGAGGGCCTGTATTCTGGTACCGGGGCGCGCGACCTCATGCGCATGCAAGAGCGCATTAGTGCCCTGGAATCATCGCGCCTGCTGATCCAAGAGCGCGTACATCGCCTGGAAGATGCCCTCGATGAGCAGCGCGAGCCTCAGGGGCCGGTATCGGTGGTACGGATTCAGCATGTGCGCCCCACCGAGGGCAGCAGCCCTTCGCTCACCCAAGAGCTGAGAGAGTCGATGGCCCGCCTGAGTCTGATCGAGCAAGAGCTGATGATTCTCAAGCAAAAGTTGGCCGAGGCTGACTCGATAGAGCTAGCCTCAGAGCGGGCCCAGCTCGATGCCGCAGCAGCGGCGTACCGCAGGGTGCAGGCAGATTGGGAATTTCATCAGAATGCATTGGCCCACGTGGCGGAGTTACTTACCTTTACCCCGACCAACCGCTCACGACTCCCCAGCCCGATCACAAGCTACAGCCTGATCTTCATGTCGGGGCTAGCCAGTCTGCTCCTGTGGATGTTGGTTTTGCTACAAATCGGTTATTTGAAGTGGCCTGCCAATACGCTGCCTACTCCTTGAGTTGAGCCAATCGCGGGGGTGTTTTGGCATTTGGGGGCTTAATGGTCGTCTCTTTGCGGGTTTACCCGCACCACCTACTGACCCCGATCTCAGAGTTATGGATCTGATCAACTTTTTACGGGTATTGATTCGCCGCAAATGGCTCCTGCTGGCCATCATGAGGGTGGCTGTCATTACCAATTTTCTGATTGCCCGGCAAGCCCCGGAAGTCTATCGGGTATCGGCGCAGTTGGCCACTGGCAGGACCATCGACCG
>CAYVAP010000808.1:0-2427 GCA_964449365.1 uncultured Bacteroidia bacterium | reverse complement strand
TAAGTTGGCCTTCTTCGCTTGAGAATAGGAGGTTGAGAGTTCGAGAGGTTGAGAGTAGGAGACTATATGTCCCAAGGTCTCACGATCTCACCATCTCAGGATCCCACCATCTCACTATCCTTCCTTGATCTGGAACGAAATCCCTGACCGAATCAGGGAAGTTATTTTTCTCGCGTTACTTACGCCCCAAGCATATTACCCCTGTAAAAAAGCCTTGGTGGCGGCGGGCGTCCCCATTATCCATAAACAGGCTTGGCCCGATGGCTGCGAATCTTGCTACTTCGAAGATCCCGACGGCCATGTGTTGGAGATTGTCGCCCGTGGGGGGTGGGCAGACTAGTGCTTCGCATTCGAAATTCGTGATCAGGAATTCGTAATTTAAAGCGCCGGGAGCCTTCGGACGACGGGGGGGAATATGAGGGGCACAGGTGCTTTGCCCTTGCTCCCCTCATGGTCTCTGTGCTCCTTTCACGCAGGTGCGCTCGGGCGATCACTTTTTGCCTTTGCCGTTGGACTCTTCGACTAGTGTCTCTTCTGGCTCGACTGATGCCACGGCCTCGTTGTGAGGTTTTAGGATGCCCTTGGCTTCGAGCACTTTGCGCTCGACTTCTTCCATCAGTTCAGGGTTGTCTTCGAGCACTTTTTTCACGTTGTCGCGGCCCTGGCCGATCTTGTCGCCTCCGTAGCTGAACCAAGAGCCGGCTTTGCCCACGATATCGAGCTCTACCGCGAGGTCGAGCACCTCTCCGGCGTGAGAGATGCCCTTGCCAAACATGATATCAAACTCCGCCAAGCGGAAAGGAGGAGATACTTTGTTCTTGACCACCTTGACTTTCACACGATTACCCATGCTTTCGGTTCCCTCTTTGATCTGGGCGATGCGCCGGATATCGAGGCGCACTGAGGCGTAAAACTTCAAGGCGTTACCGCCGGTGGTGGTCTCAGGGTTGCCAAACATCACCCCGATCTTTTCACGCAACTGGTTGATAAACACGCACACGCAGTTGGTCTTGGAGATTGCAGCAGTGAGTTTTCGCAGGGCTTGCGACATGAGGCGCGCTTGTAGGCCCATTTTGGAGTCGCCCATTTCGCCTTCGATCTCGGCTTTGGGTGTCAGTGCGGCTACGGAGTCAACCACCACGATATCCATCGCGCCGGAGCGAATCAGGTATTCGGTGATTTCGAGGGCCTGCTCACCGTAGTCGGGTTGAGAGACATACAGGTTTTCGGTGTCGATGCCGAGTTTTTCGGCGTAGGTGCGGTCAAAGGCGTGCTCTGCGTCGACAAAGGCAGCTAAGCCTCCCTTTTTTTGGGCCTCTGCGATCATGTGCATGGCCAGGGTGGTTTTACCCGAAGACTCGGGACCGTAGACCTCTATGATCCTGCCACGAGGGATACCGCCGATCCCCAGGGCAATATCGAGGCCCAGCGACCCGGTAGACAGGGCTGGTACATCCACCACGGGGTTGTCGCTGAGCTTCATCACGATGCCCTTGCCGTAGGTCTTCTCCAGTTTGTCGACGGTCATCTGGAGGGTCTTGAGTTTTTCTGATTTTATGTCCTTTGCCATGGGAATGAGTGGTTGGTAATTCGAATGCGTTGTTTGCTCAATCGGTAGAAGAAGGATCGCCGAGCACCTTCACCCGCTGGATGCGGATGGGCCTGGTCGGGCGATCGTAAGGATCAGTGGCGGTTTGGTTGATGGTATTGACGATGTCGAGTCCAGAAGTTACTTCGCCAAAAACCGTGTAGGTAAAATCCAACCAGGGCGCTCCCCCTGCTTTTCGGTAGGTCTGGCGCACCTCGGGAGGGTAGTGCCAGGCTTCAAAATGGTGCGCCGCTTGATAGGCTTGAAAAGAACCTGAAAAATGTCTTTCGGATTGGGCTTTTTGATACTCCTGGTACATGTTTCCTCGCAGAATGCTGGTATAAACTTGCTCCATACTATCGAGTACGCGATTGGATACGGAGGCCCCACTCGCTACGATGTAAAACTGAGAACCTGCTGATCGCCGCTCAGGGTTTTTGGCGTCTTCGAGGCGGGCCGCGCCTACTCGACCTGCCGGATGAACACTGAAGGGACCAATCTCAGGGGCTAGGTCGTAGCCGGGGCCATCATCCGCGCTGGTATCGGTAGGTGGATACGTCGTTTGGGTGCGAGGATCTCCTGCTTGAATCATAAAGTCGCCGATAACGCGATGAAAAGCCATACCATCAAAGAACCCCTGGCGAGCCAGTTGGAGAAAATTATCGCGATGCTGGGGCGTCTTGTCAAACAAATCTATGGCGATCTCCCCTTGCTCGGTAACTAGCAGCACATCGGCCTGAGCAGCAGGGCTGGCCTGATTGCCAGGCTCCCGACACCCAAGAATGCCCCCCAACAGGAGCAGTTCGCAGCAGAAGTAGATGACACCGCGTGTACTGATC
>CAYVAP010000807.1:0-2433 GCA_964449365.1 uncultured Bacteroidia bacterium | reverse complement strand
AGGCTTTGCGGTTATAACAAAGTTGGCAGCGGATGCGACAAAATGAGATGCGCCCAACTCAGCCTTTTTGCTACATTTGATTTTCCTGACCATTCCGTTTTTGGGTGGTACGCCTCTATTTGTAAGGGTTTGATTATCATAGAAAAACGCTTCATGATAGATTGCCAGTCACCCCCTGTGTCCCCCTCCAGGCATTCGTTTCGCGGTTCAACGTTCAAGGTTGAAAGTAAAGCTGGCCGCTTGGGCGGCCACTGAGTGAGCCAATATGTGGGGGGCTGCCTATGCCGAAGCCTCCTACGCCCCTTTCATGTAGGTGAGCCGCAGAGACCAGCACTCGAAAACGGAATGGTCAGTGATTTTCAACTTTGATATTGTACCTCCATGTGGCGATCGATCATCAGTTTACTTTTTTGGGGAATCAGCCTCTCCCCGGCCTCGGCCCAGATTGGCTTTGACAGCACCCGCTTTGACCGGGTGTTTGACCTTTCAGAAGGGCTGCATCGGGTCCTTCTGAATGAGCATTACGGTTTTGTAGATGCCTCTGGCGAAATCATCGTACCGCTCATCTATGAGCGCGCAGCGGATTTTTCTGAAGGCCGGGCGCTGGTACAGCTCGAAGGAGGCGTAGGCTACATCGATCAAAGGGGGGCAATGCTTATCTCTGCCATTTATGACCGGGGCTGGTCCTTTCAGGAAGGCCTGGCCGTGGTGAGTCGCGAGCATCGTCTGGGCGCTATCAATCCGCTGGGCGAAGTGGTGATTCCCCTGCAGTACGATCATGTGCGCAGCGCCTCCGAAGGGATGATGCTGGTATCGCAGAATGGCAAGCATGGATTTTTCACCGTGGCAGGCGAGTTGGTGATTCCCTTGCAATTTGACGAGGCATTTCCCTTCTTCAAAGGCAAAGCCCGGGTGAGGCGAGACGGTGATACTTTCTACATCGACCAGCAGGGGCGCTGCGTCGCAGATTGTCCTTGAGAGACTACCAGGGCTCGATCAAGCCTGGCTTTTCGAAGACATACAGGCCGAGATCTTCATCGCGATGGTAGACAAATAGCCCCGCTTCCAGTCCTTCGCAGAGGCCCTTGAGCCAGCTTACCACCCCGGGGGCGATCGCCCGGCGCTCGTGGTCATCCGCCAAAAACAAAATGACCTGCCCAAAATGCCCCTGCCCCCGCTCGGGGTCGTGGTCTACGCACAGGTAGTTTCCATCGGTATCTCCCACGATGGGCATCCAATAGCGATGCCACCAGAAGGGCTTCACGCGCCCATTGGGCGTGGTTTCGTTGGGGCCAAAATTGCCATCCTCGCGCTCGCTCTCCATATGCCAGTAGGCTTCGAGCATTTCCTCTAGGGAGAGCAGATCCCAATTGCCGATCAGGCCATTGGCCACCGCACCGCCGTTGTGAATGAGCAGGGAGGCCTTGAGCTCTGATGCCAACTCGAATCCGAGTTCCTCTTCTGCCTCCGCGATCTCATAAGGCATCGCTCCTTCATTTAGCTCTTCGGCTAGTTCGGGAGTGTGTTGTTGTAGCCAAGCTTCGAATCGCTGCCATAGCGCGGGTAAAGACATAAAAGGCAAATTGGGGGGACGATCTTGCAGATTGATAAACTTGTTTGAAGTCAAAAGCTAAACCAGCCTAACGAATATCGGCCAACTCAACAAAATGTATTACTCGTGGAAATCTAATGCCAGTCAACTTTTTATCTGCCGTTAAGTTTGAAAAAAGCGAGAGAATCTCCTCTGCCGACCATGGTCATCAGAGGAGGCCGTATAGCAAACATCCAAACAGCCTCTTACATCGTAGCTATGACCTCCAGCTCGATGGCGATGGGGGTAGGGAGACTATCGATACCCACGGTGCGGACAGGTTGATGGGCTTGAAAATACTCGGCGCAGATGCGGTTGTAGGTAGCAAAGTCCGCTTTCATGTTGGTGAGGAATACCGTAACGTCGATCATCCATCTTGTCCCAGGAGGAGCCGACAGCCTCTAGCACCAGGCGTACGTTTTCGAAGACCGAATGACACTGCCGTCCGATGTCGTAGGTGATGATGTTGCCGCGCTCGTCGAGCGCCACAGCGGATATCTCCTTGCTATCGCGCTTGCGCGGACCGATGCCCGAGAGAAACAGCAGATTGCCCACGCGACGAGCGTGAGGATAGGGGCCTACTGGCTCGGGGACTTGGTCAGAGTGGAGGGGATCAGACATAGCGTATGGGGGCTGGAAATGGGCACTTACCAGTTGGCATCGAATCGATCCAGCTCGGTGAGGCATTGGGTGAGCAGATTGACGCTGCCCTGGATGTCGTCGCGGTGGCACATCTCCACCACCGAGTGAATGTGCCGGGTGGGAATGGAGACGCAGCCCACGATGGCTCCGTCGCCTGCGCGCTGCAAAGCGCCCGTGTCGGTACCGCCGCCGATCAAGAT
>CAYVAP010000806.1:0-2438 GCA_964449365.1 uncultured Bacteroidia bacterium | reverse complement strand
CTTGTCGCTAAACTCCAGCAATCGCCCCATGGCGATGGGCACCACGAAAAGATTGATCAGAAACAGGTACAGCGGAAACAGCCAGATGGCCTTGTTGATATGGCCCGGGTAGGTGTTTTCTACCACCGCGATGTGAAACTGCCGAGGCAGCAGCAATACCGCTAGCATAGAAATAATGATGAGCCAAAACCAGCCCCAAGGATCTACCTCCGAAGTGGTGCCAGAGTCGAGCAGGTGCTGCACCGCAGGCGAGTCTTGGGCCTTGGTAAACAAATCCGTAGGCCCATCGTGTAGCAGAAAGGTCACAAAAATCCCCACCGCCAGAAAGGCGATCAGCTTGACAAATGATTCGAAGGCCACCGCGGCCACCAGCCCCTCGTGTCGCTCGGTGGCCTCTAGGTGCCGGGTACCAAACAGGATGGTAAAGACCGCCAGGATTATAGCGGTGTAGAAGGCCGTGTCCTGGTAAAAATTTTCGCCGCTGAAAGTGGTGGAGAGAAAATGACTATCCTGCGTGATCAGGTCAAAGCTAAAGGAGACGGCTTTGAGCTGCAGCGAAATATAAGGGATGACGCCAAAAATCGCGATCACCGTAACCAGCCCCCCCAAAAAAGCGCTTTTGCCATAGCGGGCGGAGATGAAGTCCGCAATGGAATTGATGCGCTGCGACTGACTGATCATCACGATTTTGCGCAGCACCTTGAACCACAGCGGAGCCATCAGGGTGGGCCCTAGATAAATACACAAAAATTCGGCTCCATCGGTAGCCGCCCGCCCCACACTACCGTAAAAAGTCCAGGCGGTGCAATACACCGCCAGCGAGAGGGCGTAGACGTAGGGGTTACGAATCAGGCTTTTGTCTTTGTTTTCGAGCTTCTCGCTGACATAAGCAATGGCAAAGAGTAGCCCCAAGTAGCCCAGTGAAGTAAAGAGGATGATCCAGGCGCTCACGAGTGGTAGGGTAGTAGGGTGCGTGGTGAGGGAACAAGATAGGGAGTTTTGTGGGGCAATGCTAGTGCTCCGTCAAGTTGAAAATGATGGGTAAGCGAAGCCGAACCGCCCTTTCCCATTCAAGTCTGGGGTAGGGGTCCTAGACTTGAAGAAAACTCCGACAGCCACCAGCGATGGCTATCCGACGACTCCGATCGTCGGATGGTATTGGTCTTCGGGACTCCGCTCCCGCTGGCAGTCTGGGCCGATCGGAGTTTCGGCACAGAGTGCCTCACCAGCCCTCTATGTGGGGGGTGCTTCATCAGCCCTTCCACGTTGCGCTCGTGAGGCTTTGTCGGCTTTGTTTGGTCTGGCTGCCTGCTGATTAGCGGTAGGTTTATCGTCGCCGAACCGCCCTTCCATGTTGCGCTCGTGAGGCTTCCACGATGAGGGATCCTGGAGGGGCATTCCGCCATCTCTGTCAGATAACCAGATTTTTTTCAAAAAAATTTCTTCCGTCTCAGATATTGAGACGGGGACTTTGCACTTTGCCATCATCATGAGTGGGGGATAGCTAGAATCTCTCGCTGATGTCTAGCCCCGGAAGCGGAAAAGGGGATAGAGTAGGCATGGTTAATAAGTTCGGTCGTGGCTCCAATTGGGAGTTGAGCCTGCTGGAAGCCTTGATAGTCAGTAGCCCCCAGCGAGCCAACTCCCTATCGACGCCACCACCAAAAAGTGAATACCTGAGGTTGCGCTTCAAGTTGGCAGTAAGCAGCGATAAAAGCCTTGGTACCATGAATGTGGCTTTGCAAATGCTGCTGTTGGATTGGCGCATCCTTTTTTCCCGACATATTTTCTAAAACATGCGCATCAAAGCACTTTTTCTCTACTTGGCATGGTTGGGCTACCAGCCAAATTTGTCTGCCCAGGTTGTGGCGGATAGAGACACAAAGACGCCCATTGCCTATGTTCAGATCGGTTCAAGTGATCTGACACCTCAGGGAGAGATCACGAATGATGACGGAAGGTTTAACATCTTGCCCTTTGGGCAGGCCGACTCACTATGGTTTCGGCATGTCGCCTATCAGTCTTTTACGATAACGGCTCAGGGATTACAGCCTACTGACACCATTTGGCTGATGCCACGTGAGGTAACCCTGCCGGGTGTTGCGATCTACGGCCTGACCCCTACGGCGCTGATGGAGAGAGTGATAGAGCGATTAGATGCCAATCATCAGGTGGGGCCGGTTTTGTATGGCGTACGTATGTACGAGGGGAAATATACCGAAGATCCAGTCCGGAAGTTGCACATCATATGGGAGCATGAGGCACAAATCTACGAGAAAGCAAACGGGAAGGCCTTGCTGGATGTATCGCAAATGCAAACCCGAGTCAAAACGTTTTCCCGACCAGCCGATCGGTATTTAAAAAATGCGATTCTGATGCATGGGGGTGTAGTTTCAGTTTGATGTAGCTTGTTTGAGGTCGAATGGGCATTGATCGAC
>CAYVAP010000805.1:0-2439 GCA_964449365.1 uncultured Bacteroidia bacterium | reverse complement strand
TTTGTCTGAGCGCCACCCCGACCTGCGGATGCTGCGCTTCCAACTGGCTGAGCTGGAGGTAGAGCGCCGCTTCAAGGCCGACAAACTCAAGCCCAAAGTAAGCGCGCGCTACAACTTGATCAGCCAACCCCTGGGCACGGGGGGGGCACCGACTGAGTTTGGTCCTGCCTTTCTGGAAAACAACTACAAGTGGGGCTTTAGCTTTAGTTTTCCTATCTTCTTGCGCGAAGCACGCAGCGACTTGGCCCTCACCAAGCTGAAGATGCAGGATACCCGCTTCAAGCAAAACAACAAGCAACTGGAGCTGACCAATAAAGTGCTCAGCTACCTGCGCGAGATGGAAACCCTGGCCGATCAGATCGACCTGGCCCGCAAGACCCTGCAAAACTACGACCGCCTGTTGGAAGCGGAGATCTTCAAGTTTCAGGCCGGAGAAAGCTCCCTCTTCTTGGTCAATAGCCGCGAGACCAAGCTCATCGAGTCTGAGGTCAAGCTGGTCCAATTGCAAAATAAGTTTCGCAAGGCCACCGCAGGAGTCGAGTGGAGTGCAGGGATATTGGCTGGTATTTGATCTTAGCCGGGAGGCATCTCAGTAGAAAAGAAGCGCTCGTAATTTCTCCACACGCTTGAATTTGCCGAGAGCAATCCGCATCTTCATAGGATGTTATCAAAGCTACCCATCCAAACCAAAGACGCGCCTGATCCCATTGGGCCATACAATCAGGCGGTAAAAGTCGGAGACTTTATCTTTGTCTCAGGGCAAATCGCGCTAGACCCCAGCACCAAGACGCTGATCGAGTCTAGCCTGGAAGCTGAAACGCACATGGTGATGAAAAACCTCGGGGCCATCCTCGCTGCTGAGGGGCTCACGCATGATCACATCGTCAAAAGCTCCATTTTTATTCGCAACATGGAGGCTTTTCCTATCATCAATGAGATCTACGGCTCCTACTTTAGCGGGCATTTTCCAGCTCGGGAAACGGTTGAGGTGTCGCGTTTGCCGATGAACGCCAACGTCGAGATTTCAGTCATTGCGGTCAAAGGCTGACCTCGGGCATAAGCTCTATCGATATCGATAAGTTCTGGCGGCATAGCTGACGGCCCGGCTTTCCCCGGGCGGTGATGAGGGCATCCACTCATAATCGATGGGAACTACGAGGGCAGTTTTCGGCGATGTCAATCTTTCATTATTCTCTGGTTTCCTCTTGGCTCTATGGATTTAGCATACATCATCAATCACCTCGGCGAAGAGCGCGAAGAGTACTTTGGCGCAGTGGCGCCACCCATCGTGCAGGCTAGCATGTTTGGCTTCGAAGATGTGGCCAGTATGCGCAAAGCGCTGGCCCACGAGATGGACCAGCCTTTTTATACCCGAGGGCACAATCCGACCGTCAACATACTGAGCAAAAAGCTGGCTGCGCTGGAGGGGGCCGAAGCCTGCCTGCTCTTTGGCAGTGGAAGCGGGGCCATCGCCGCAGGGGTGATGTCGGCTATTAGCGCCGGAGACCACATCGTCTGCGTTCAAAAGCCCTATTCCTGGACCAACAAACTGCTCAACCGCTTGCTGAGTCGCTTTGGGGTGGAGGCCAGTATGATCGATGGCACCGATCCCGAAAATTTCTGCCGAGCCATTCAGCCCAACACCAAGCTCTTTATGCTGGAGTCGCCCAACTCCATGACCTTCGAGCTGCAAGATATCCCAGCGGTGGTCGCCATTGCCCGCAAGCACGGCATCCTCACGGCCATCGACAACAGCTACGCCACCCCGCTCAACCAGCAACCTATCCGCATGGGGGTGGACATGGTGATGCACTCGGCCAGCAAATACCTCAATGGCCACAGCGACGTGGTGGCCGGGGTGCTGTGCTGCAGCCGCAAACGGGCCGAGCAAATTTTCCAGTCGGAGTACATGACCCTGGGAGGAGTGCTGTCTCCGCACGATGCCTGGCTGATGATGCGCGGGCTGCGCACCCTGCCGCTACGCATGGAGCGGGTGGCCCAAAGCACCCCTAAGGTGGTGGAGTTTTTGGAAAATCACCCCCGGGTGGAGCAGGTCTACTATCCCTGGGCCGAGAGCTTTCCGCAGCGAGAGCTGGCCCTGAAGCAGATGCAGCGCCCGGCGGGACAATTTTCGATCAAGCTGAAAGCCGAAAGCCCCGCTGAGGTAGATGCTTTTTGCGACAACCTCCAATACTTCATGCTGGCCTGCTCCTGGGGCGGCTACGAATCGCTGGCCTTTCCCATGAGCGCCCTCACTACCTCCCTCAACTACGCCGATGGGCCATTACCCTGGAATCTGATTCGCTTTTACGTGGGCCTGGAAGCGCCCGACGTGCTCATCACCGACCTGAAGCAGGCCCTCGCCGAGCTCGATGGACAGTAAAACCTAGTGCTCTGTCAACTCACGAATGATGGGTGATCGCTGCATCTTTTTCCGCA
>CAYVAP010000804.1:0-2440 GCA_964449365.1 uncultured Bacteroidia bacterium | reverse complement strand
TGGTCGCGCATAGCGGTCAGCGCCCCACTGCGGGTGTGAAAAGTGAGCTGCGAAATAGCGGCATTTTCAATCTGATAGAGCACATAAGCTGCCGCCAGGGTCGCGTGCCCACAAAGATCCACTTCTACCGTGGGCGTAAACCAGCGCAAATGATAATCTTGTCCGCGGGGCACATAAAAGGCCGTTTCGGCCAGGTTGTTCTCCGCCGCAATGGCCTGCAGAGTTTCATCATTGAGCCACGCCTGCAACGGTACCACCGCCGCCGGATTGCCGCCAAACAGGCGATCAGTAAACGCATCGATTTGGTAGAGAATCATGCTTCTAAGATAGGCAATTCCTGCCTTTTCGTCCTTCGCGAGAATCCCAAACCCCACTGCGTCTTCTCCGCGTCGTTGCGCCCCCGCGAGAAATCAACCCTCGCGAGAAACCAAAGAGTCAGAACTTCGCAGCCCTGTGAGAAACTCCTACCTTTGCGCAATGTCTCATTCACAAGATACCATCATCGCCGTCAGCACCCCGCCGGGCTTCGGGGCGCTCGGCGTGATTCGCCTCTCCGGCCCCCAAGCCATCGGCCTGGTCAACGCCCGCTTTTCCCGCGATTTGAGCCATACGCCAGGCCATCGGCTGGTGTACGGGGAGGTGCTCGATGGGGGAGGGTAGACCCTAGATGAGGTGGTGTTGAGCGTGTTTCGCGCACCAAAGTCCTTCACCCGTGAAGATGTGGTGGAGATCAGTTGCCACGGTAGCCCCTACATCCTACGGCGGGTGATGGAAGAACTGGTCGCCGCCGGAGCGCGCCCCGCCAGTGCAGGCGAGTTTACCCAGCGAGCCTTCCTTAAAGGGGCCATGGACCTGGCCCAGGCCGAAGAGGTGGCCGACCTCATCGCGGCCACCTCGCCGGGCGCACATCGCCTGGCCTTGGACCAACTGCGCGGCGGGGTGTCGAGCGAGCTGAAGTCGCTGCGCGAAGAACTCCTCAATTTCACTTCCCTGATCGAATTGGAACTGGACTTCAGCGAAGAAGACGTCGAATTTGCCGATCGGGGGCAACTCACCGAGCTGATCGAGCGGCTGGCCGGGCGGCTCGACCGCCTGATCGATAGCTTCGGCCTGGGCAATGCCCTCAAGCAGGGAGTGCCCACCGTGATGCTGGGTAAGCCCAACGCGGGCAAATCCACCCTGCTCAATGCCTTGCTCAACGACAACCGCGCCATCGTGAGCGACATTCCCGGCACTACCCGCGACGCCATCGAAGATCGGCTGGTGATCGGCGGCATCGAGTTTCGCCTCATCGACACGGCCGGGGTGCGCGAGGCCAGCGACCTGATCGAAGCCGAAGGGGTGCAGCGCACCCTCGCCCTGGCCCGCAAAGCACAGTTGGTGATCTACCTCTTCGACGCCCGCGAGGAGACGCCCGAGGCCGCCGAGGCGTTTCTGGCCAACTTGAACCTCGACGCCGACTTCATCGCCGTGGCCAACAAAGCCGACCTGCTCGACGACCCTACCGCCTATCGGCAGACGCATGACAACGAGGCCAGCCGCCAGTTTCCCTGGCTGCTGATCAGCGCCCGCGAAGGGCAGCAACTCGACGCCCTGCGCCAGCAGATGGTGGCCACCGTCGAGCGCCTCTCCGCCACCACCCCCGACGACACCCTCATCTCTAGCGTACGCCACCTCAACGCCCTCAAGCAAGCCCGCCGCGCCCTGCGCGAGGTGCAGCAAGCCCTCGATCTGGGCCTCAGCGGCGATCTGCTCGCTATTGACATTCGGACGGTATTGCATCACATCGGCGAAATCACCGGAGAAATTAGCACCGAAGAGGTGCTGGGGAATATTTTTTCGAAGTTTTGTATCGGGAAGTGAGAGGAGAGTTGTAAGTCCCTGATAAGAGGCAGAAAGTTTTGAGCCTTCAGGGATTCTATCAGATCAAAAAAGCGCCGCAAGCAAGTAATAGCCCACGGTGGCTTTCTCCGTGGATCCAAGCCCCTGATTTTTCGTATCTTTGATCATGAAAATCGAAGTCCCTCAAATAGACCCTACACTTTGGTGCCGTCTCAATATCGAGGCGAAGCACCGAGGAATTACGGTATCTGACTTGCTCCAAAATGCGATCCATCATTATTTGGAGATCAAATCATCCCAAACGATTGTATCGGGATCATCCAATCTTCGGCGCTTGGCAGGCACCTGGACCGAGGAGGAAGCGGAAGAATTTGAGCGAAACACTGCCTATTTCAGTCAGATCGATCATGATATATGGACATGATCAAATCCATCGTTATTGACACCAACCCTTACTCGGCTTACAAGCGAGGAGAGACTGAAGCGTTAGCGGTAGTCAAAGACGCTGAAACGATCGTATTTTCTCCCATCGTTTTCGCAGAGTTGATTATACTACGTGGCGTAAGGATTGTAGAGTTGTAAGACACTATAACTTATT
>CAYVAP010000803.1:0-2449 GCA_964449365.1 uncultured Bacteroidia bacterium | reverse complement strand
GGGAATGCCCCGCCGGGCGCCGGCATGCGGGGCGCGGGCGCGCCGCGCCGCCGTGGACGGCCGCCCCGGCGCGCCGGCTTCCGCACTTGGGTCCAACAAATTGCCTAGGTACTGCGCCTGTCCCACCTGAAGGGGCACCCCAGTGATGTAGATGTCTTTGTCTTGGCTGCCCATATCGTGCAGCACCACCCGGCTGTCGAGCTGCTGCCACTTGGCCTGGTACTCGCGGATGAATTTGCCTGGCTCCTCGCCGGTGAGGTGGCCGCTTTTGTCGGCATAAATCTCGGCGCGCTGGTCCCACTTGTCGCGGGGGGGGGTAAAGTAGGCTCGGTCTGTGTCCCAGTAGACGATGGCCCGTTCGGCTTCAAGCAGCAGCTTCATCAGCCGCTCTTCGGCGGTAGAGAGGGCATTGAAGCCAATAAACACGAGCTTAGGCTCGGCAAAGAGGGTTTCTCCTGCTTCCAACCGCTCGATCAGATGGCGGTAGGCCATGCCGTCGTAGCCTTGGTTTTTCTGGTGCAGCACCCGACGGTCTTGCTCGTAAATGGCATGCAATTCCTGCCAGATGGCCAGGAAGCGCTTTTGCACCACCGAAGGCTCTTCACCGTGGCCGCGCAGGGTCTGCCAGAAGCGGCGGATGGGTTCGAGGCTCTCCTCGGGCAGCGAGAAAATCAGGTCGATCTCCTTGAGATCTTTGATGTTGGTGAAGAGCTGCCTGGCATCGACCAGATACTTATCGATCTCGTCGAAGTCCTTGACCAGCATCTCGCCCCAGCTATAAAACTGCTCGAAGGTCTCGTACCAGGTCTTATCGACCTGCTGCATGTGGGGGCCATACACCTGGTACAATTCGAAGACCAAGGGCAGAATATCGGGAAACTGCCAGCCCACGCTTTGGCGCACGAAATCCTGGATGGAAACGATACGTGGCGACCAAAACGTCTGCTGGTAAGCATCGGCCAGGGCATCGCGCAAAAACTGCACGGCTCGCCGGGTAGGCACGATCAGACAGAGGTCAGAAACCTGAGAGCCAAATTCCTGCTTGAGCTCTTGAGCGATTTGGTCGAGAAAGGTCATGCGCGTGGGCTGTTGGGTATGCTTCCAAAGGTATGGCTTCGCTGGAAAAAGCCAGCCGATCGAGTCAAAAAAGTACACCCGTCCGAATCCATCGGACGGGTGTAGCAGCTAAGCGGGGCTGCGATGAGATCACTGCCGCACCACACGCCGGGCGATGACCTGATCACCGCTGCGCATTTGGAGCAGATACACCCCGGCAGGCATCTCGCTGAGGTCAAAGCGCTCGCTGTGCAAGCCTGCCGCTCTGCGCTGAGCAGGCAGTTGCTTTACGGTGCGCCCAGCCAGATCGCTGAGGGTAAAACTCACCTCCCCAGCCTGCGGCAAGCGATAGGCCAAGTGTAGGGTCTCTGCGGCCGGAATGGGGTAGGCATTCAGCTCGGGGACGGCCCTCACCTGCTGCGCACTGGAAATCACGCGGTTGCCAGTGGCGTACGAGACCCCAAACAGGGCATCCGGGATGTACTCCGTGCCTGTGCCCGATCCGTTGATCTTATCACTGCCAAGGCTGACCAAAAAGACACTGCCTCCAGCGGGTGGCTCACCCACGTTGTAGAGGACCGCATTGTCATCCACCGTGAACTCGGGGTAGCCCAGGAATTGGTTGTTGGCCGAAATGGTCCCGACCTGATTGGTCTCGATGTTGGCTCCGTAAATCGATAGCTCTCCGGTGTTGGCATTCAGATATTCGAAGGCCATGATGTAAGGCGAGTTTTTGGAAAACACGGGATTGCCCACGCTCACGCCCGGATCGAGCCCAGAGAACAGCGGGATGATTTGTCCGTCGCCAAAATCATCGGTGGTCGTATTCCAAGCGCGCAGGAAGTTGACGTCCCAGTACTGCAGGTTGCCAGATTGGCTGGGTAGCTCGTTGTAGGCATCATACATCAGGTATTCGCCGAAGGCATCCCAGACCATGACATCGGCATAGAGGACGCCATCGGAGCTGCCACCGCCTTGGGCGGTGGTGGGGATGTAGAGCTGATATTTAACCCCCGTCCCCTGAGGATCAGCCAGGTTGAAGACGTAAATCGAGGTATCGATCTGGGTAGACACCGCAGCCAGGCGAAGGCCATCTTTGGAGATCGCGACATTGTCCCAAAAGTTGTTACTAGTCAGTAGGGCCAGAGAGCCATAGTCCGGCGAGTTGGGATCGAGCCCCAATTCATAGATGTTGTTGTCTTCGCCGACGTAGTAGCCAAACTCTCCGTCGTCGCGTACGCTGATTTTGGTGCGCGGTACCGCAGGCAGGGTAAAGGCGCTGATGAAGCTTTGGGCCTGCACGTCGAGGATGTAAAGGTTTTCGACATTGTCGCCCGTCCAATAGTCCGTAGCGACGAGGTACTCGGTACCGGGGTTGGGGTTGATATCTGGC
>CAYVAP010000802.1:0-2449 GCA_964449365.1 uncultured Bacteroidia bacterium | reverse complement strand
TTAGGCAAAGAAATACAACTCCCTGCTTATCAAATTTTTACTCTGCGCCTCTGCGTGAAACAAAAAGGGGAAGTTATTCTTTGAGCCTCCCTAAGCAGCCCTTCTGATCCAGCGAAGCGCCTTATACCACATACCATATACCGCCATGTCCAGTAGCATGTGGCCGCTTACTTGGTTCCGGAAGCCTTGGAAAAATTGACGCCCTTCCTACCGTGGCAGGAAGGGCGTAATTTGCGTACAGCAATGATCGCGGCAAAAGCATGGGGTAGGGAGCTGACAGGCAAAGCCTGATACCATACCCGCATTCCGCATTCTTTATCCTTGTAGGCGCTCTTCGACTTGCTCGATTTCGGGGCCTTTGTTGCCCATAGGATCGATCGGCTGAAAGTCTTCGGCTCCGTGGGTAAGCCGCTTCAATGGCTTCAGCAGGGCTACGACCAACAGGCCAAACAGCACACAGAAAATCGTAATGGCCGAGAAGACGGCCAGCTCACCAAAATCAGAGGCAGATTCTCCCAGAATACCAGCCACTTTGTTTCCTAGGCCAGTAGAGGCAAAGTATACGCCCATCATTAGGGACCCGTATTTCACAGGGGCCAATTTTGTGATAAATGACATGGCCACGGGAGAAGCACATAGCTCTCCGATGGTGTGAAACAAATAAGCTAGCGCGAGCCAGTAGATGGCTGATTGGCCTAAGGCTTCATACTGTAGAGACGCCCCTACCATGAAAGTGAATCCCAAGCCCATGATGATCACGCCAATGGCCATTTTGAAAATAGAGGATGCTTCTCGATTCTTTACTTTCCGATTGTACCAAAATCCGGCTACTGGCACGGCAAAAATCAAGATGTAAATGGGATTGAATGATTGCATGACTGCGGCAGGAATAGTCAGGCCGAGGATGGTTCGATCAGTCTTGCTTTCCGTATACAAATTCATCAATCCGCCGGCTTGCTCAAAAGCCCCCCAAAAGACGATCACGATGATAAACGAAAGCAGCAAGACTACGTAACGATCTCTTTCTACCTTGTTCAAATCTTGGTAAATGGACATCATCATGCTCGCCACCAAAGAAAGAAACAGAAATAGCAACCCGTAGCTCCAGGAGGTGGTCGCCATCCAGTAAAGCGAAAACAGCGTCATGACAGCCGTAACTCCTAGCTGTAAGGGGCTCTTGAGCAGGCGTTGATACAAGTCAATAAGAGATACCTCAGGCGACCCCTTATCTTTGACGGGTTTGTTGCCGACGGTGGTGAGGTATTTTTGTCCCCCTATGAAAATGGCTTGGCCAATGAGCATCCCAATGCCAGCGAGTCCAAATCCATAGTGCCAGCCAAATTCTGAGGCAACTACGCCAACGATCAAGCTTGCAGCCGCAGCTCCGACATTGATACCCATATAAAAAATAGAGAAGCCTTTGTCTCGGCGCTCGTCGTTGGGGGCATACAGTCCTCCTACCATGGTGGAAATATTAGGCTTCAGCATACCTACCCCGGCAATGATGAAACCAAGCCCCACTATGAAGGCAGTTTCGTTGGGAAAAGCAAGGGTCAAGTGCCCGACACAGAGGAGGCCCCCTCCCACCATGACGGATTGTTTTTGTCCCAATAGCCGATCAGCAATGATCCCACCGGGTATGGAAGCTACGTATACCAGCATGGTATACCAGCCATAAAGCGCGAGCGTCTCTTTGTCAGTCCACCCCATCCCAGGATTGTTTCCCACAGCCTCAGCAGCCAAATAGAGTGATAAAATCGCCCGCATGCCATAGTAGCTAAAGCGCTCCCACAGCTCGGTCATAAACAGCACGTACAACCCCATGGGATGCCCAAAGAGCAGCGGCTGGTTTTCCCAACTTTTTGCAGTCATAAGATTTGGTTAAGGACGGTGAATTCTCAGTTGGCTAAAGTTGGAGAATGAAGCGCAAAAAAGAAAAAATGCGGATAAGAAATCTGGTAAGTATGCTACCTGCTCACGCTCAGGCCCCTCAGCAGGCGTCTAGGGCTGTCTCGCGCCGCCTTATCGTTACGGCTGATGACTACGGGATGGCCCGTTTCATCGACCGGGGCATCCGGCTAGCTCTGCGCGATGGCCTGGTCAACACCGTTTCGGCCATGGTTACCTTCCCGCGCGCCATGGATGCCCTGAACGATCTGCGCCGCGAGCGGCCCGACTCACCCGTCGGCTTGCACCTTTGTCTCACCGCAGGTCGCCCCTGTGCGCGCCCCCACGAGGTCCCCACCTTGCTCGACGAGCAAGGGCGATTTTTTCCGGTGGAGGTGTTTTTGGCGCGTTTTCCGCGCATGGCCCTCTGCGAAATCTCCCACGAACTGACGGCCCAGATACAGGCTTTTAAGCGCAGTGGCTTCCCCTTGGATCACCTTTCCTACCATCAAAATGCGATGGCGCTACATCCGATGTGCTTCCGCGAGGTACTGCGCCTGGC
>CAYVAP010000801.1:0-2452 GCA_964449365.1 uncultured Bacteroidia bacterium | reverse complement strand
ACTCGATTCAGTGGCTTTTTATAGCTACCAACCGAAAACGTGATAGTCAGAAATTGTTTGTCTCCAAGTTGCTGGAAACGCACACAGGCCAGTGCCGCTCCATGCCGATGCTCTACAAAATCCTCTCGGACGAGATTGGGGCAGAAAGCTATCTTGCCCTCGGCCCGAACCACCTCTACATCAAGCATCTTGACGAGCAGGGCAAATGGGTCAATATCGAGCTAACCAACGGCCACTTTGCCAGCGATAGCTGGATGATTTCTTCGATGGACATTTCAGCGGAGAGTATCCGCAAGGGTGTATATATGAAAGAACTGAGCCAAAAGGAAAGCGTCGCCTTTTGCCTGACCGAATTGGCTATGGCCTACCAACACAAATATGGGTATGACAGTCTGGGGCTGGTCGCGACCGACCTGACCTTGGCCCATTTTCCTAACTGTATCACCGCCCTGATGCATCAGGCCAATACGTTGACCCAATTGGGCTTAGCCTACATGAAAGAGCATGGCCGCCAACGCTCAGCTTTTCTCGACTCCAATTACGCCGCATATCAAGCCCTCGAAGCTCAAATGGCCGCCCTGGGCTACCGAGAAATGTCTGCCGATAAATATGCCGCCTGGGTGCGCTCCATGGAAACCGAACGCGCCCAACGAATGGCTCAAACTCCATAATTCCCTAAGCATGAATCGAAGAAATTTGCTTATCGCTATTCTCACAATCGCTTGCGTGGCAGCAGGACTGATGATCTGGCAGCCCTGGCAGGGAGAGCCTTTTACAGGAGATTTTGGCCCGGAAGACGGTCAATTTCGCCGCACGGAAACTAAGAACCCGAGTCCTTATGCCGTGTTTGGCGATAGCTCCTTCGTGCTGATGACGGAGGCTGAGCGGACGGGGAGTCATTACATCGAGATCGTTAATCCTGATTCGGCGGACTATGTGCGTATTCGTCTGGATTTTCAGACGGGCAGGGTTACGCTGACTAGGCAAGACGGCAGTGAGAAATCTTTTTTACTGGACGCTACGGCTTTGGCGCGGTTCATCAGCACCGATCCACTGGCAGAGAAGTATCCGAGTTTGTCGCCGTATGATTATGTGGCGAATAATCCGATACGGTTGATTGACCCGGATGGAAGGGAGATTTGGATAGCATATGGTGATAACCAAAGGGTTAGATACGATAATGGAAACCTTTACAACGAAGATGGCAGTAGCTACGAGGGAGATGACGGATTTGTGGGTCAGGTTTTTAGCCACCTGAATAGGATTGGTGAAGCAAAAGCAGGACAACAGGTTTTATCGGAGTTGACAGGCAGTGACGATATATTCAATATCTTGAATACAGGAACAAGGCATGGAGGGATGGAGTATCGAGATACTGAATCAGGCGGTAACATTGCAGCAGGTTTTTTAATGCAGCCAGGCTTAGCTCCAGATGAATCCCTAAATGAAGCAAACCGAATTGATGCTTTATCTAACGAACTGCTTCATGGATTCCAATCTATCCACGGGGAGGGTGGGTCAGCAGACCTAAATAAAGAATTCGCAAGTGATTTATTCTCAAGAGCCGTGCTCCAAGATTTAGGATATGACGAATACCTATCGATAACCCAATCTCAATGGGGAGACCCTTCCACCCAAAAGGGCCAGCAGCTTAATCAAAATATGGCGACTCTGCTCTCTGCTCCAAATTTTGATCCAGAATTATATCGTGAGACAGTAAAACTTTTTCCTAAAGCTGGTCCAAGAGGAGCTTTTTACAAAAATCGAGGGATTCCGACCAAGGCAGGTAAGAAAGGTGTAGCAATCTCTCGTTTATTCCCATTGACAAATCAATAATCAGATGTTTATGAAATCGAAAAGATTGCTTTGGGTAATAGTCTTAGCTTTTTGGATTATGCCCTGTAAATCACAGATAGAATCCGAATCCGCATATGTTTGGATAAATCCACTTGCTGAACTTATTGGCCAAAAGATCTACCCAGATACAACTTTTTCATTTCACGCAACAGATTCTCTTCCGCTATCTCCGATAATAATATCACTTCCAGATAGCTTAGGTGGGACAAAAGTCAATGGGTATGCCAAAGTATTTGTAGATTTTACAGATTGGGGGCGCATAGACTCTATTTTTCTGTATTCATACGAATTACGCCGAAAAAAGAAGATAATAGAACAATATCACAGTGGCATTGATGAAAAAAACGAGGATGATTTCTATGAGATGTTTGAAAAATACATAGAGAAAAAAGTCTTGGAACTCCCTGTAACAAGGACAGTTGACAAATTAGAAAAGGGACGTGTTTATAGAGGTTACTGCTACTTAAAATTTTGAAATGGAAATGTGCATAACATCGTGGAGACGTCCATCCCGCTGCGCGGGACGGCGTCTCCACTGGACGTTGTGGCCCATCGGGAAAAGCCAGTGCCTCGCCCCCAGGCCCGCACGAGAACC
>CAYVAP010000800.1:0-2453 GCA_964449365.1 uncultured Bacteroidia bacterium | reverse complement strand
GCTTTGCGGTTATAACAAGGTTGGCAGCGGATGCGACAAAATGAGATGCGCCCAAGAAACTGATCCCCTAGCCCTGGCTGTTTGTTTTCGTACCACTGATATGCCTGGTCAATCTCGGCTTTGGCCAGCTTTCCGCCCTGCGTCAAAATTTACTCGAAGCGTCGTTTTCCGGTTGAAATGCTCGCAGAGGGCAAACAGGCGCAGAGATCAGAAAGATGTCTCTGCGTTTTTTTTGCTTCTGCGTGCCAGCCAACGGCATCTTTATCCGCTACTTGAAACGACTCGTACGCTGTCAACGAAGTTTTGTCCTTTCGTCATGAAGCCTTGTAGTGGTGTATATCGGTGGTAAATGAAATGGATCGAATCTTTTTCCCACCCATCACATCAACTTGCACGATAATCCGTATCTTGAAGGATGCGTTATCTCGATCCCAAAAATGACCTGGTCTTCAAGAAGATCTTTGGGCAGTACCCCCACCTGCTGCGCAGCCTGCTCAATGGGCTATTGCCCCTGAGGGAGGGGCAGGAGATCGTATCATTGACGTATCTTCCTTCTGACCTGGTACCTGAAGTACCCGATCTGAAATATTCTATCGTCGATGTGCGCTGCACCGACAACTACGATCGGCAATTCATCGTGGAGATGCAGATGCTCTGGACCGATAGCTTCAAGTATCGGGTCTTGTTCAATGCCTCCAAGGCCTACGTCAAGCAGTTGGAGCGGGGCAGCAAATATAGGGGCCTCAAGCCCGTGTATGCCCTCAGCTTGGTCAACGAAACCTATGAGCACGATACCGAGCAGTACTACCATCATTATGCCATGACGCATAGTCAGCTCACGCATAAGCAGATCGAAGGGCTGGAGCTGATTTTTGTGGAGCTGCCCAAATTCAAAGCCAAGAACCTGACCGAAAAGAAGTTGCAAATCTTGTGGTTGCGCTACCTGACGGAGATAGAAGAACACACTGAGCATCCCCCGGAGGATTTGCAAGCCATCCCTGAGATCAAAGAAGCCATCGAGCAACTGGCAGAGAGCGCCTTCACCCGGGCGGAGCTAGAAGCCTACGACAAATACTGGGACAGCATCAGTAGCGAGCGTACCCTTATCGCTGAGGCAGAAGAAACCGGCCTGTCAAAGGGCAAAGCAGAAGGTAGGGCAGAGGGCAAAGCAGAGGGCAAAGTAGAAGGTAGGGCAGAGGGCATGCAACTCGCTATGCAGGTCATCAAGCTGCATCGAGCAGGGGTATCTCCCCATGAAATCGCTGAACAAGTGGGGATTACAGAGGCAGAGGTGGTCGCAATCCTCGCAGAGATGGGATGATAAAACTGAAGCTGCTCGAGATAGCCCTGATTGATCTCCCTCAGTAGGTCGATGTAGGGCTTGGCCTCTTGCTCAGAGCAGTGGTCGAGCAGCCAGTTGACGTCCGCCAGCGAATGGGTGAACAGCCCGAACAAGTATCGCATGCGGTTTGAGATAGAAGGTTCCTACCGAAATATAGGTAGGTTTGGCTTACCAGCACGGAACACATAAAAGCATCTTTTTTTCGCAGGTTTTGAGTTACCCCGACGGAAAGGGCAATGAGCTCAAAATGAGGAAGTTGTTCGCTCTGTACGCTGGCGTAGACAGCTCTTGATCCCCAACCGTTTGCTTGAATGTTTCCATGGGAATCTGGGTAGAAAGGGAGAATTTAAAGGTAAATCAACTTACAAACCTTCTGGATATGCGCCCCTTCCTCTGCTCTCTTCTAGCTTATCTGTTGCTCGGCCAAGTAGCCCTGGCCCAAAGCGGCAGCGCCGGTCGTCCCTTTCATCGCGTACGCAGCGTAGAGCATACGTACGACCTGCCCTACCTCACCGTCGAGGCTCCTAAGCCGGGCCTAGCTTCGGACCTGACCACGGTCGTGATCTATGCGCCTGACAGCATGGACATCGACCTCGCGATTGGCGAGTGGATGTCCAACTGCGAGCCCGCCTGGCAGAAAGAGCAGCGCATCGGCCCGGGCCGCCAAGAGTTGCAATTGCCGCTTTACGGGCTGAATGAGGGCCGCTACACCTTGCGGGTGTATCGGCGCGGGCAAGTGGCGGCGGCCAAGCACTTTGCGGTGAGACGGTGAACGGATCCCTCTATTTGGGTAATAATTTAGGCCGTTGACTAGAAAATCTTGCCTCTTCGGCGACGCGAACCACTGCCTTCTGGCAGACAAATAATATGTCTGTCCAAAATGCGTTACGTCCGATGTCAAGTAACCGCGTTCGTCTTATCCGGAGTGGCCCACAGTCTCGCTTCACAGGTATGGACGACCAGTCGTTTCGGTCGTGGTTCGCTTGGTCCGACCTGAAAAGCAACATCCATGGAACGCCATTCACACAGCCATTTTTTCTATGTCATTTTGACTTTACTGGACTTTTGACGTTACTGAGAAGCTAAATTTCACCTGGGGCAAAAAAAAGAC
>CAYVAP010000799.1:0-2458 GCA_964449365.1 uncultured Bacteroidia bacterium | reverse complement strand
GGGAGGTCTTTCGTAGCCGAGACCCCCAGCAAGCCTGGGATGGTACCCGGCGCGGTGAGCCACTGGGAGCCGGGGTGTACTTCTTCGTGCTGCACGGGCAGGTGGCCGGGCAGCCCACGCAGCGGCGCGGGACGCTGACGCTGCTGCGGTGAGGGGGGATGCCAGTTGGTGTCACTCCTTACGCCGAAATATACTCCAAGCAATAAATGTTAATGCTCGGTTTTTTCGACGACAGGACTTGCGATTGTGGCATATGTAGGATAATTTAACAGCGTATGACCATTTAATTACCTCAATCATTCAAGCATGACAAATTTGTCCCCCCCCCCTTATCGCTGATTATCAGGACACTATCTCTCATGAGTGTCTTCATGTGGCTTAACGGACGGCCAAGCGCCCTGCTGGGTCAAGCCGCCAATTGGCTGGTTGCTCCGACAGAGCTTTCCTTTACGCCTGGTGGCGTGAATGTGAACTCGGCCACCTTAGGTGGCGGAAACTCCTTGTATGACGATAATGGCAACCTGGTTTTCGTGGTTAATGGAAACGCCATAGTAAACGCTCAAGGTGCATTTCTAGGCGTGATCAGCCCTAACATTTTTCCTAATCTAGGTAAACTGAGTCCAGAGGTAGCCATCTGTCAAGTGCCAGGCAATTGTTCGCAGTACTATGTGATGCTGGGCGAAACGCAGCCTTTTTTTAGCGTCGATCTGCATCATGTAAAAGTGGACATCTCCACCAATCCCATCAGCGTCATTCCAGTGGCGACTTCCCCGCTAAACCTGAATGACCATGATATAGTAATGGCGGTAAGTGGAGAGGTGGTAAATTTTCCCGGTGAGCGTTGGCTCTACACGCTGACCGATGGTGGTGATCTGGATCGTTTCCAGATCAAGAGCAATGGGATTTTTTTCGAGGCCAACATCTTCACCAATGGGGTTTTGCCTCCCCCTTATGGTACTGTTGGCAGCAATTCAACCGAAGGCGAGGTTTTGGGAAATTGCTTTGCTTGGGGAGACGCATATAGTAACCGGGCTCACGTGGCAGTTTTCGATCAGCAGTCCGCAGAATTTCAGCAACTCTACACCCTTGAGTTACCAGAGGGGACGTATGCCTGCGGGGTAGAATTTGATCCGGGAGTAGATTATCTGTACGTATCGGCTTTTGGCAGCGATGGCGGTAACGAGAACGGCATCTACCGATTTGACATCAAGGCCGGGACCCCATCGCGAACCCTGATGCAGGTCGAAGGAGATGAGAGGTATTCCAACACCCATATCGAGTTTGCCATTGATCAACATTTCTACATGGTGTCAGAGGCTGGGGTTTTGGGTAAACTTCCCCTTGGAGGCAACACCATCACCCCCCTTAATGCGACCTCGGCAAGGACCATCTATCCCGGATTGTTCTTCCCGGTTTTTGCCCTTCCCGATCAGATCGACAATGAAACCTTTGCGGCAGAGCCGTACGCCACGGTACAGAGCTATACCATCAATCAGGTACCGCTTGAGTCTGCCCCGACCGTGGTTCCAGAATTCTATGAGTGCAATCCCTTGACCTTGCAGGCCACCGTGGCGGATGCGGTTACGTACAGCTTGCGGATTGAGAATTTGCCGGGGACGCTGCCGTTTCTTGTGGAGACTTCTCCTGCGCAAGTAGGTACTTTTCTGGCAGTTGACCTTTTCAACGTTAACGGCTTAATCAGTCAAAATCCGCCCTCTCCTCCTCCCCTACCAAACGTACTCGAAGGTAATACAGGCACCTACCGCGTTACGCTCACCCTCAACACAGACTGTGCTGGTCCCACGATACGGGAAGGCTTATTCAAATTGGAGGCATCGCCAGACCCCGCTACCGCCCAAATTGCGATGATCCGTGGCTGTCAAGGCTGCTCTACCTGCTACTCACAGGACCTGACTGCGCCTTGTGTGGTGGGGGTCGCAGGGGGAAGCCTCGAAATCACCAATGTGGCCAACATTGATTACTACCGCATCGATGAATTGGCTGAGATCGACTGTGCCACGGGAACCGTGATCGAAACCCTTTACACGGAAACCAATAATTCCAATCCGCCACCTGCTACCTTTAGCATCAATGCGTTCAATATTCAGTTGCCTAACTCTTCCAACATCCCATGGACGGGCACTGGCTATTTTTTCAACAACGCTACTGCCGTGGCCAATCGCTGCTATCGGCTCACGGTGGTAGTTGGGAATGTTTGTGGAGAAGTCAGCGATTTTACCTATTTCCAGCCAAGTGGTCAATTTCGCCTAGCTAATCCTGCGACGGCTGTAGAGGGGGCAGTCCGTGAAGCTACCGTGAGTCTCTTTCCGAACCCGGTAGCTAGCAACGCAATGATTTCCTATGAATTGACCATCCCTGCTTCAGTAGAGGTATCTTTTTCTGATCTTTCAGGACAAGTGGTTGCACGTGAGTCCTTTCCGCAGCAGACGGCCGGTAC
>CAYVAP010000798.1:0-2471 GCA_964449365.1 uncultured Bacteroidia bacterium | reverse complement strand
ACTGGGTGGCTTTGAGGCGCTCGGTAGCGCGGGCCAGCTCGGTGTTTTTCTCCTCTAGCAGATTTCTTTGAGGGGCGACTTCCTCTTTTTGCTGCTTGAGGGCGACGGTCTTTTTGACGATCTCTTTGTGTTGCTCCCAGATTTCATTGGTCCGCTCGAAGGCCATGCCTTCGAGCTGCTCATTTTTGAGGCGCAGGCGGTGGGTGTTGAATTTGACGGTGAGATAGATGAGAAAAATGGCCAGTATGCCATAGCCAATAAAGGCCCAGTAGGTGCGGTACCAGGGGGGCGTGATGACAAAAGCAAACTGGGTGGAGCTGCTTTGCTCGTGAAAGGCGTTGTGGGCCTGCACTTCGAAGACATACTCACCGCGATGCAGGAGGGTGTATTCCTTTTTCAGGTCTTTGGTCCAAGGCGACCGTTCGTCTGCCTGCCCCTGCAGCCTATAACGATAGCGGGTGCCATATTCTTTGTCAAAGAAAGGCACCACGTACTGAAAGATCAGCGAATTTTGCTGGTAAGATAAAAGGATCGGCTCGGCACCGCTTTGGGCGTAAATGGTTTCTCCTCCCACCACCTTCACCTGCCGAATCAGAGGAGTAGGAAGGTCGATGCCTGGGCGCTGAAAGGTAAGGTCGTAGGCGTACAAGCCCTCGGGCGTGCCGACCCACGCGCGGCCATTGGCTTCGGGGTATACTTTCCCCCAGATCTCCAGGCCCGAGAGCGCATTGAAAATCAGCGAATCTCGCTCGTAGCCTTTCCCTTGGGGCCGCAGCAATTCCAGCCATTGCTGGCCGCCACGAAATCGCTTGGCCCATATCTCTCCGTCCTGTCCCCCTACCAGATAGGCCACCCCACCGGCCTGAGGGGTCATCGCCTCGCTGAGCGCCGAGTCGTATGCCAAAAGGCCAACCTGATGGTCATAGCGCCAAAAGTCTTGGGAGGTCTGCACGCTCACTCGACCATGGATGTCTTAGATCCCTTCGACGGGCTGCATGCGGGCGTCAAGGTCTACGGCATGCCAGTCCTCCTCTCCGGGAGCACCCGTCTCGCTGGGCAGAATGCGCCATAGGCCTTTTCTATCGCCCTGGTCGGCGTACAGCCAGATTTCGCCGTTGGCCAAGGCTACGATGTGCTTGTAGCTGCCGATCAAGCCTGCGGGCAAGGATACGGGGGTCCAATGGTTGCCCTCTACCCGGAAGAGCCGCAGCCCCAGGGTGCCCGAGAGGGTGTAGACTAGCTCAGGATGGCCCGGGACGCTCACCACCGCATCGAAGATGTCATCTTTGAGCAGGGGGAGCGGGCGATCGTCGGTGAGTTTGAAGAGGCCGCGCACCGTGGCCGCCAAGAGATGAGGGGCTCCCCCTGCCGGATCGGGGATCTGGAAAAACTGAAAGACTTCTTCGGCCAGCCCCGGCAGCAGGCGAAAGTGTCCCTCGCGCAGCACGAATCCCCCCAAGGGCGTGGCTGCGTACATCTCCCCTTGATAGCGGTCTACGGCATATACGATGCCATTTAGCCCCGCAGCACGGCCATAGTGGCTCAAGGGCGAGGTGATTTCGACCCGGCTGATGCCCCGCGACAAGGCTAGCCAAAGGGAGTGCTCGCGGTCCTGGAAGGCCCCCAGCACGATATCGTCTTGCAGGCCGCTGCTTTGGTCGTAGTGCTGAATGAGGGCCCCCTGCTGGTCGAGCAGGTACACCCCTTGCTTGAAGGTGGTGATCAGAAGGTTGCCGTCGAAGAGCCTAAGCATGTCGCTGAAGATGCCTTGCCTCAGTTGCTTGTCGATCTCGGTTTGCCAGGGCGAGAGCTTGACGCTGTCGCTTCGCAGGTCGAGTTGGTAAAAGCCATTTCCGTAGGCTCGCAACAAGTAGCGCTCGGTGGCCCGTCGGGCTGTGGCCACTGGCATCATCCCTCGTAGGCTCTCTCCCCCTGGCACAGGCTCGAAGGCTTGCCCATCCCAGCGTAGCAACCCCTGTTTTTGGGGGGAAAGGTAGAGCTCTTCCTCTAGGTAGTGGATGAGCACGTTTCGCCCCATCTCACTGAGATCATAGCGCGCCAGGCTATCTCCTTGTAGGCGGTAGAGCTTTTGGGTCTCAAACACCTGAAACCATGCGCCCTGCTCTGTACCGATCACGCGTACCAAGCCACTGAAGCGCTCTTCGGCAGGTAGGGTAGTCGATAGCGCTTGGTACTCGGTTTGGCCCTGCGCGTTGATCACTAGTCGGCCAAATTCTCCTGAAGCTCCGAGGTACACCTGCCCCGCCGAATCCACGGCTAAGGTGCGCACCATGGAGCGGTTGTCTACGGGTATCAGTCGCCAATGGGCCCCGTCATACTCCAGCAAGCCACGGTAGTTGCCAAAGTACATCAGCCCGCGCCCGTCCTGGACGGTGGCATAGTTGGTCGAGCTCGCCTGAAATTCGCGCGGCTCATAGTGCCAGACGTATGGATACTTGATGCCCTGCGCC
>CAYVAP010000797.1:0-2480 GCA_964449365.1 uncultured Bacteroidia bacterium | reverse complement strand
AAGACGCCGGCGTGGCGTGGATGATCTCGGAGGTTGCGACCAGTCCGGTGCGCATGCCTTGACTCTCGGCGATTTCGAGAATGGTGGGGTGGGGCACCGTATCGACGTCTACGCCGATAGCCCCGTTGTAGGTTTTTTTGCCTGTCGAAAAAGCCGTGGCCCCGGCCGCTGAGTCCGTGATCAGGTCGTCGGCGGCGGTGGTCTTGATCAGCCCCAGCACCGGAAACCGCTCCAGGTGTAGGTAGTCGTCATTGCTATACATGCCAGCAGTGATCTGGCCGATCCCCATGCCATCGCCGACAAGCAAAATGATGTTGCGCGGTCGTTTGCCGTGATAATCAGAGATATCTTGAATCGGTTGAGTGGAGCCACAAGCCCCCGTCAATAGCCCGACCATCAGAAAAATTTTGATCCAGTTGCGTACGCGCATCATGTAAGTTGGACATTGGTACAATAAAGCGCAAGTTCTGAGAAAAAGCCTTGTGATACAAATTCACGCCGAAGCGCCCCTGAGCTCTTGCTGCATCACTTGCAGGTAGGGCATGCATAAGGTGTAGGCTTTGATCCAGGTTTCGAAGCGGACAACCTCATGGCTGAGGGCGCTCCAGGTGGTCTGTCGCAGTTCTGCGAGGGCTTCTTCGAGTTTGCCGTTGATCTGGGTAAAATCAAAATGGTAGCGGCTGGCTTGATGCAGCAGACGAAAGATGATCTGGTTGCGGGGATCTGCTCCGTGCCGGGCGATGCGTTTGCGCAAGGTTTCGACCTTGGTCTCAGCCAGCTCATATTTTTTCATTTCGAGCAGGGTCATCAGCTCAAAGAGGCGTATCCCCACATTCCAGCCAGACTTGTCTTGGGTGAGGCCCTGATCTGCGGCCAGCAATTGACAGGTGCTGCGACATTCGCCCTTGAGGTAGTACCAGCAAGCCTCCAGGTAGCTCACTACCGGCATGAGCTGCTGGGTGTAGGCGTAACTTTTGAGGGTTTGCAGCTCTTCAATTACGTCTTTAGCCTCCGCGAGGTCGCCCCGATAGAGACGGGCAAAGATCAGCAAGATCGATCCCTTGAAATAGTTGGGTTTGGAGGGGGGAAAAGCCCCCCGCACCTGCTCAGCCGCCGCGATGGCCTCGGTGAAGCGCAAGGCCCGCGCCTCCATATCTGCCAATTGGAAGTACAGCCCGCCCATGCGGTACTTGTTGCTCAGCCCTGGGTTGGTCTGGTACAGTTCTAGTCGATCATGAATGACTGACTGGCAGGCCTCGAAGTTTCCCCGCAACTGATGGATCACCCCGCGCAACGTGAGCAGGTACGCCCGTGCCCGCAGGCTCGGGTGAACGCTCAGGCGATGCTCCAAATCATCTGCTTGTTTGTCCAAAAAATCAGCAAACTGATGGTCATCCGTCAGGCGATCACCCCGGGCCATGAGGCGATACTCGGCCATGAGGCCCAGCCCCATGAGATCGCTGCGATAGGTCTCTAGGGCATCGGCCATGTCAGGGCGATGTTGCTCATTGACCTCCTCGAGCGAAGTAGACAGATTGCAGAGGTGAGCGATACACTGCACCTCGATCTCAGGATTGCCGTGCTCACGGGCCATCTGTCGGGTTTTTTCCAGCAAGTCGCGGGCCAGGTCGTATAGCCCCCGGATGCGCATCAGCACCGCATAGCTCAGCATCTTTTGCATGTTGATGATGGCCATGTGCGAGGGGTCTTCTTTGACCACCTGATTGTTGTTGAGGTTGACGCTCAGCGTCATGACCTCCATCATGCGCTCCAGCAGGCGACTTTTCAGCATGATAAAAGCCTTGGAGCGAGGATCGCCGTAGAGCAGCTCTGCCATGTCGGCATTGCCAATGTCTGGGGCTTTTTCCAGGTACTCAATCAGCTTGAGGGAGCGGTTTTCCCCCTTGGTGTGAAAGGCTTTGAGAGAAGCCTTGAGGTATCTCACTTCCGATTTGGTGAGAGCACGATAGAGTCTGCGTATGCGGTCCAAATCCGACGAAGATTAGAGCGTGGCACAAAAGGAGCAGGGCATTGACAAAAAAATTACAGCTTTCTGACGCCTCATGCAAGGCCGAGCGTAGAAATCTTCCCTTTCAGCCCCTCAGCAGAAAGCCTCTTTTTTTCCTCCATCCTACCAAACCTTTTCCTTCGACGGGTTTGTTTTTGACCGGATTTGCGAGCTTGCCAGGATGAATAAGTTGATTGTCAAATATTTACCAACCGCCAGAGTGTTTCTAGCTTCTGCTCTCAGTAGCCAAAAGTAACTCCCCCAAAGGTGAGTCCGCTGCCCGAACCGATCATGATGAAGCGATCGCCTCGTTGCAGCTTCTGCTTTTCCACTGCATCGTTGAAGGCAATGGGCAAACAAGCCGACCCAGTGTAGCCGTAGTACTGCATGGCCGTGTGGGCGCGGTCGACTGGCACACTCAGGTTTTCCAGGGTGCGGTGGATGCTGTTGATGTTGATCTGGGTGAGGAAAT
>CAYVAP010000796.1:0-2483 GCA_964449365.1 uncultured Bacteroidia bacterium | reverse complement strand
ACCAGCTAGAATACGGCGAAGAATTGGCACGCGGCCAAGGCGGCCACGAAGACCTCTTCTCGCCCGGCCACTTCAGGGTTTCGCTCAAGGCGGGCGATCGCCTCGGGCTGATCGTCTCTACTCAGCCTGCCCACGGGCGGGATGCCTTTGCGTTGTTGCAGCAGGAGCAGGATCGGCGCGAAGCCTTACAGACCCAAGCGGGCTTCGATGATCCCCTCATGCGGCGCTTGGTGCTGGCCTCTGACCAATTTGTGGTGCAGCGCGGCAAAGACCTCAAGACTATCATCGCTGGGTATCACTGGTTTACCGACTGGGGGCGCGATACCATGATCTCCCTGCCAGGGCTGTGCTTGGCCACCAGGCGCTTTGAGGATGCCCGCAAAATCCTCCTTTCCTTTGCCCAGGCCACCGACCAGGGCATGATCCCCAACCGCTTCCCCGACAATGGTGCTTCCCCCCTGTACAACACCATCGACGGCACCCTGTGGTTTTTCGTCGCCATATACAAATACTTGCAGGCCACCCAAGATCTTCCCTTCGTGGCGAGCCAACTGCTCCCGGTGCTGGGCGATATCCTGGCCTGGCATCAGCGTGGTACCCGCTTCAGCATTCGCATGGACGATGACGGCCTGCTGAGCGGCGGCGAAGATAGCTACGCGCTCACCTGGATGGACGCCAAAGCTGGCGATTGGGTGGTAACTCCCCGCCGAGGCAAGGCTGTCGAAATCAACGCACTCTGGTACAACGCCTGGCGCATCTACGGATACCTGCTCAAAGCAACCCAGCAGGAATCAGTGGCCCACTTCGCGGATCAGCAGGCCGAGACCATCCGGCAATCTTTCATTCAGCAGTTTTGGAATGAGCATACCCTGGCGCTCTACGACGTGATCGACGGCGATCACAAGGACGACGCCATTCGCCCCAATCAAATCTTTGCGTTGAGCCTGCCCTTCCCGCTCTTGGAGGTAGATCAGGCCTATCAGGTGCTGGATCGCATCGAGCGAGAATTGCTCACTCCGGTGGGGCTGCGCAGCCTTTCGCCAGATGATCAGGGGTATCTCTCGGTATATGGCGGCGATCAGGTGGCGCGCGATGGAGCTTATCACCAAGGCACGGTCTGGAGCTGGCTGCTAGGGCCATACCTCGATGCGCTCATTCGCGTAAGGGGCGGCTGGGGCCAGGACATGGCCATGAGCATCTTGCAGGGCGTCGCGCCCCACCTCGGCGAAAGCGGCATGGGGTCGATCTCAGAAATCTTTGACGGCGGCGGCACCAATCAGCCCCGAGGCTGCGTAGCGCAAGCCTGGAGCGTAGCCGAACTGATCCGCGTGGCCTCAGAGTATCAGCTCTATCCGCAGCAGAAAAAGACCGAGCCCACCCAGCAGAAAAACCAGCCCCAGGTACTCACCCCTGAGCCTTCACCGTGGCTGCGCAAAAGACAGCATTGATGCCGTAGCCCCCTCAATGATCAACCACATCCAGCAGGCCGAAGCTACGCCTCTTCTAGCAGCAGCTTTGCGGCTTGTCGTCCGATCTCTCCCCCAATGGCTACGCCCATGCCGCCTAACCTCACCGCCGCGACCAGATGGGGATGGATGGCCCGGATAAGGGGTGATTTTTGACTTCCTACGCCCAAAATGCCACTCCAACGCTGAGCAATTGGGACCCTTTGCCCTGGCAAAATGATGGTGCTGAGGATCTCTTGTAGCCGGGCTTGGATCCGCGCCGAGTGGCCAAAGGCATCGGTGGTTTCTGCTTGTGGATCGAGGTTGCGCGCACCCCCGATCAGCACCCGCCCGTCCACGTCGCGAAAGTAGACGTAGCCTCGGTCGTAGTGAAAGGCACCGGAGAGGCGCAGCCCTGGGATGGGATCAGTGAGGAGCACCTGATTGCGAGCTGGCTGCACGGGTAGCGAGGGCAGCAGGCGCTGGGCAAATCCATTGGTGGCCACCAGCCCCCGACGAGCTTGCACCGACCAGCCTTGGGTAGTATGTAGCTCGACGTGGTCGGTGTGGGCTTCGAGGGCTGATAGCGCTAGCCCTGTCCAGTACTCGACGTCTAGGTGTCGGGCCTGAGCCATGAGTCGGCGCATGAGCTTGCCAGGGTGGAGTTGCCCCTCGGCCTGGTTGATGATGAGATGCTGGGTCTGGCCCAGGCCCAGCGCGCGGATGCGTTCATCGGCAGGCAAAAATACCTCGTCGTGGCCGATGATGCTGCGCATCGTCTGGTTGAAAGAGCGGAGCTGTGCCAGGCACTGCTCATGATCGGCGGTGTCAGCCGGGGTGAAGATCTCCAGTCCCCCTTTGCTTTGGTAGCCAATGGCGGTGTCGCCTAGCGTAGCCCGCAGATGCCGCAGCCCGCGCCAGCGCATTTCTACCAGTTGCCACACCTCGTCTGCAGGATGATGCTGCAAATCCTCGATCAGCTCGGTCATGCTGCCAAAGCAGGCAACCCCCGCGTTGCGTGTACTGGCACCCAGCGAG
>CAYVAP010000795.1:1996-2488 GCA_964449365.1 uncultured Bacteroidia bacterium | reverse complement strand
GTGATGGCCAAACGGGCATCCGGAAGTTTGTCGACCCGGAGCACAACTGGACCTTCTTTGTGCATGAAATGGCTCACAAACTCTACCATGCGCGCCACATGATGGGATCCAATCAGTCGGATGGCGTTTTTTTCTATACCCAGCTCGGCTGGGGCATGATGTCCGATTGGGTGGCTCCCCTGTTTCAGGCCAATGCCTGGGAGCGCTGGTGGCTCGGCTGGCAAGAGGTTCAGACCGTCGAGACCAACGGCCAATATCGGCTGGGCGACTTGTTGACTGAGCATGATGCCATCCGTATCCGAGTGCCTGGCACGGAGCAGTACCTCTGGTTGGAAAATCATCAGATGAAGGATCATTGGGACCAGAATATCTTTTACAACCAATACCGTGGCGACTATCGGCACTGTACGCCCACCGCGCCGGGCCTCTATGCCTACGTGGTGGATTCGGTGGGCAGCGATCGCAGCCGTCCGCGGCTCAATCCCTTCAACC
>CAYVAP010000795.1:0-1986 GCA_964449365.1 uncultured Bacteroidia bacterium | reverse complement strand
CGGGCAGGGCAACTTTGACTATGAGCTGCGGCCTGAGCGAATAGCGGGTTAGGGAAGCAGATGGCCAACCTTTCGGCGCGGTGCCGCCAACCCGATCATGGGCTACAATGACTTCGTGAAGTTGCGCTACGATTATGATGGCGATGGGGTGATCTCGGTGGGTTTTCGCCACGGGAACCTCGACCACCGCAAGCAGGAGGAAAAGGGTATCTTCGTTACCGAGGTAGATGGGGAAATCCGGCTCACGGGCAACCAAACCGGGGATGCCCACGATGCCCTGGTGCCGGGCGATGTGGTGGGGCTTTCGGGCAAGTTTCCGGTGCTCAACTATGCGCAGTACCGTCGCCAAGACAGCGCTTTCGATCCTATGTTGCTCAATGGCCTGCGCATCGAGGTGCTGGAGCAACTGCCAGGCGGGCATTTACGGCTGGACATTCGCTTTGATGCCTGGACGCTGCGGCGCGATCAGCGCTGGTGTGGCCCCTTGCGCCTGGAGGCTAGTACGGGGACGGCTCCGCTGCGCATCGCACCCAAGGTGCATCTTACCCTGGACCTGAGTGGTACGCCTGATCGACAACGACCTCACCCCGTCACGGGGATTTTTGTCAACCCTACCTACTGGGTGATCGCTGATGCGCGGCGGGTAGAGCTCGGCCGCAAAGCTCAACTGACGGTGCAGCGCCACAGCCGCCTGAAGCTTACGGATCAGGCGGAGCTGCGCCTCGGGCCCAAGGCTGGGCTGCGCATCCAAGCCGATAGCGAGCTGAGGCTCGAGGATGAGAGTCGCCTGGTGTTGGCTCGCGGTGCCAGGCTGATCATTGCGCCGGGGGCCACGGTGAGCGAGGAGAGCCTTTCGCGCGTGAGCGGGGCTGGCAAGGTGGTGGATCGGCGGCGGCCTTGAATGGGGTAGGGAGAGGGCATACCGCGTCTCGGGGTGCATGCCTGGCATCAGATGCATGGCTTGACAGGATCAACTGGTAAGCCCTGTCTTATGGGGGTAGGACAGTTTTCCTTTTTGAGGTTTTTCACCCCCGCAGCCCCCTCAAGGGAGGCTCAAAGAATAATTTCCCCTTTTTGTTTCACGCAGAGGCGCAGAGTAAAAAGGTGATAAACAAGGAGTTGTATTTCTTTGCCTAAGTAACAGTGAACAATTAACATGGATCAATGAACAGTATAAATCGCTGCTTACTAAGGCATTCGCCTTTCAAAAGGGGGAGGTTATTTCTCTCACGTGCTTAAAATGGAAAAAGGGAGTTTATTTTTTGACTGTTACTTACTTGTCTTATTTCCGACAGGAATTCTCTAAAGATTTTGCTAAATTTTCGGCTCGTCTACTCAAACAGCCCTGGGGGACTGGGCCTTCTTCTCTCTTTGAGAAGACCACTGCCCAACTCCGGTGGGAGGAGCTACGTGTATCTTGATGAAGAGCTGCCCCTATGACCCGACGATGCCTGAAGTTTCCACCCTGCCTATGAAACAAGCCTCGACCTTTTTGACTTATTAAGAGTGATAACGATGGTATTTGCTGGCTACTGCCATCGCTGGGAGATCACCACCCACCAACCCTGCCCTTTTTGCGATCGGCAGGTCTACGCGGCGGCTCTTGCCTTGCTGCGGTTTTTTCCTCCCCAACCCAAATCCCTCAGGTACGGCTGATGGTCAGTCATATACCGGGAAAGTCGATTGGTATGAACCGAACGTTATTTGTCGCATGGCTCATGTTGCTGGCCCTGATGCCGTCGGCACTGCGGGCCACCCACATTGTTGGCGCTGAGCTGATTTACACTTGCTTGGGCAACAATGGCACCTCATCTACCTATCAGGTCGATCTGGTCCTCTATCGAGATTGTCTCGCGGGTCAGGCTAACTTCGATCCTTTTATTTACCTCTACGTCTTCAATGATGATGCGGCAAATTCGGTGCATGGCATCGAGGTAGTGAACGCCCCGCCCAATACGCCACAGATCAACCCGGCAGATTTGCCTG
>CAYVAP010000794.1:0-2503 GCA_964449365.1 uncultured Bacteroidia bacterium | reverse complement strand
AATTCTGGCCGTCAGCGCTTTAAATTACGAATTCCTGATCACGAATTTCGAATGCAAAGTAGTAGTCTGTATGACTGATCGTCGTACATACCTGATAAGATTGGGGATCATGCAGCAGAAAAATATGCATTTTCGAAAAGGATTCAGAGAACAAACGCCTTGTTTTCGGGATTTGCCAATCATCAACCTGCCTACAAAACGCCAAAGCTCAAGGTAGACTCGGTACGCTCTGAGGAAGAACGTCAGGGGGTGAACACTTATTCTGGCAGATGCTTGCTATGGTTGATCCCAAGCTTGCGCAGTTTGTCCGCTCGGGCTGATAAGCTACCGTGCCCGCTGTGTAGCTTGTTCATGGCATCAGTGTATTGGCGCTGGGCCCGGTCCAGGCTGCTGCCGATTTTTTGCATCTCTTCCACAAAGCCTACGAACTTATCAAATAACGCGCCACCTTGTCTGGCAATTTCTTCGGCGTTGCGGTTCTGTTGTTCCAATCGCCAGAGGGAAGCCACCGTTTTGAGCGTAGCCAGTAAAGTGGTGGGGCTCACCAGCACGATGCGCCGCTCCCAGGCGTAGCTAAAGAGATCACCCTCGGCTTCGATGGCCACGCTGAAGGCTGGCTCCACAGGCATAAACATCAGGACGAAATCGGGACTGTGCACCCCCTCCAGGTTGCTGTAGTGCTTTTCGCTCAATCGACGTACGTGAGTACGCACCGAGGTGAGATGCTGCCGCAAAGCCGCCTGGCGCGCTTCATCTTTAGGAGCCGACATGTAGCGCTCATAAGCCGTGAGTGATACCTTGGCGTCGATAATCAGGTGCTTGCCTTCGGGCAGTTTGATGATCACATCGGGCTGAAGGCGGCGACCTTCGGGGTCCCGCAGATCTAGCTGCTTGCTCTGCACGGCAAACTCCTCGCCTTCTCGCAAGCCGCTGCTTTCCAGCACCCGCGTCAGCACCAGCTCTCCCCAGTTACCTTGGGCCTTGCTGTCGCCTCGCAGGGCGTGGGTGAGGTTTTGGGCGTCCTGACTCATCTGCTGGTTGAGGGTGGCGAGCTTTTCGATCTCGCGCTGCAAGCTGAAGCGCTCGCGGGCCTCCTGTCCGTAGCTATTTTCTATGCGCTGCTCGAAAGCCTGAAGGCGATCTTGCAAGGGCTGCAACAAGGTGCTCAGGCGACTTTGCTGATCCGCTGAGAGTCGCTGGGCTGAGTCGCTCAGGATCTTTCCGGCTAGATGCTCGAATTCGTGCCGAAAACGGCTCTGCAATTGCTCCAGGTCGGCTGCGCGCTGGTCCATCTGTCGATTGAGCTGGGCATAAGACTCCTGCATGCGACTGAGGTCGCGGGTGAGGTCGAGCACTTGCTCTTGATGCTCGATTTGCTGCAAGCGATAGCTCTGTAGTTGTCGCGCTTGCTCGTCGATCGTCTGCTGCCGGGCGGCCAGGTCGCTTTCCCGACGGGCCAGTTGGCTTTGCAGGGGCTGTTTTTGCTGTGATACGATCAGCCAGGCGGCCAACCCACCGATGAGCAGGCCCGCGATCAGACCAATGAGTATAGAAAGAGGATCAACCATGCTGTCAATCAGGCGTTGGAGCAGGGCCACATCATGCCCTGATCGATCAACCTACAAATTGAGTAGCACAAAGCCAACTCGACCAGTGCCGTGCCAAATTCTGGGCAGAGGTATGATCACAACCTCCCATTTTCCGTTATCTTAAAAGATTCATAACCACACGGCCATTGGTGGGGTTGTCATCTAGCTACCAGATTATCTCATGTCCCTCTTATGCGCCAACGAATGCGCCAAAGCCTGCCAAACATCGATCCTCGTTTCTGGTGGATCGGCCTGGGTTTGCTAACGCTCCTACTGCGCTGGCTTTTCAGCCTCAATCCCTACTTCACCGAGGTCGTCTACAGCCGAGGGCTCTTTGTAGGCTTCCGCTGGTTGTGGGACTACACGCTAGGGTGGCTCCCCTTTGCGATGATCTATCTGGCCTTCCCCCTGGTGATAGGGGGGTTGCTGTGGATCGGCATCCGCGACTTACAGCGCCATCGGCACTTCCCGCTCCGCAATCGCCTGGCCCGGGCTTTGTTGGGTGCCCTAAGTTTCGCCGGGGGAGTGATCACCCTGTTTTTCTTCCTCTGGGGCTTCAATTACTACCGCAGGCCCATCGACGAACATCTGCGGCTTCCCGAGCAGCGGCTCGATCAGAAGGCGCTGATCCGGGAGTTTCAGCAAGCTACCGCAGATCTTTTGGAGGCGTACTCCGACCGCCCCGGCCTGGAAGACAGCGCCCTGGCCTACCGTACGCTACCTGCGGACCTGGAGCACACCATGCGCGCTGCACTGGAGCGAGTCCTGCTGTCGCTCGACTACCCGACTCCGGGTCGGGTGCGCGGTCGGATACTCAAGCCCGATGGGCTGTTGATCCAACTGGGTGCTAGTGGAATCTACATTCCCTTTGTAGCCGAGGGCCACGTCGATGGGGCCTTGCCTGCCGCGAGTCG
>CAYVAP010000793.1:0-2503 GCA_964449365.1 uncultured Bacteroidia bacterium | reverse complement strand
TAAGAGGGAAATTCGAGCTGGGAAATGGGAGGGGGAGAGGTTGAGAGGGCGAGAGATTGAGAGGTTGAGAGGTTGAGAGTTGGGAAGACACTCCCACTTTCCCGTCTCACTATCTCACTATCTCACCATCTCTCTTACCCCCCAATGGTGCTCATCGATTCTGAGACCGGGGCTTGGGCTTGGCGGCGCTGCTCGGCTTGGTAGCCATCGCGGGCGCGGTTGCCGAGGGCGCGCTTCACGGCGTCCATCACTGCTTGGTCGCTTTTGCCCTGGCGCATCAGGTCGCGCAGGTTGAAGACGCCATCGTCGTAGAGGCAGGTTTTGAGCATGCCTTGGGGCGTAACTCGAATGCGATTGCAGGTGCCGCAGAAGGTACGGCTGAAGGCAGCGATGATGCCCACCGTCCCTTGATATCCAGGAATCTGGTAGTTGCTGGACGTGGCGTGAGGGCCGTCCGTGAGTTTTTGTAGGCTGGGATAAGCGGCTTTGAGGGTGTCGAGTATGCGGCGGTGGTTCCAGTGCAAGTGGGGATAGTGGCTGCCAGTGCCATTGAAGGGCATCTCCTCGATGTAGCGCACCCCCACGGGATGCTCGCGGGTAAATTCGGCCAGGGGCAGGATGTCGTCGGTGTTTTTGCCGTCCATGATCACGGCGTTGATCTTGGTGTCGATGCCATGCTCGATCAAGGCGTGTAGGCAGTCCATCGCCTTGGGCAGCTCGTCGCGGCGGGTGATGTGATGAAAACGCTCGCGGTCGAGGGTGTCGAGCGAGAGGTTGACCGAGCTGATGCCGATCTGCTTGAGGCGGGGCAGCAGGGGGGCGGTGAGCACCCCGTTGGTGGTGAGGGTGAGTTGCTCTACGCCGGGAATGGCCTTGACTCGGGCCAGGAAGTCGATCATATCCTTGCGCACGAAGGGCTCTCCGCCCGTGATGCGTACCTTGGAGATCCCGTGCTGAGCCAGCAGCCCAATGAGTCGTTCCATCTCTTCGTAGCTCAACAGATGCGGTCGTGGCAAATAGTCGATGCCCTCGGCGGGCATACAGTAAAAACAGCGCAGGTTGCAGCGATCCGTAACGGCTAGTCGCACATAGGTGATGGGGCGGCCATGATTATCGAGCAAAGATGGTTGCATGATTGGGATTGATTCCTTTGTTTGTACCTGTCAAATTAAGCACGAAGGTCAATCTGCACAAGCGAGAATATCGGTGGCGATCTTTCAAACAAAGTGGTTGAATGGTAGAATGGTTGATTGATTGAATGGCTTTGATGTCCTTAAAAGTGGTTGAATGGACAAAGTGGTTGAATGGTAGGGTGGTTGATTGATTGAATGGCTTTGTTGTCCTTCAAAGTGGTTGAATGGTAGAGTGGTTGATTGATTGAATGGCTTTGTTGTCAATAAGTTACAGTGTCTTACCACTCTACAATCAGACTACTGGACATCATCCAGTCAGGCAGAATTTCAAGATTCATAGGATCATGAGCACTTGAAAGCTATCTTGTTAATCTTGTCCCATCTTGTCCATCTTGTCCAAAAAACGAGCGCGCCAAAGGCTCATGTCCAGTAGCATGCCCTACGATCCTTACGCCACGTAGTATAATTGGAAAATCGCTGAACATTCCGTTTTTGGGTGGATCCCTTCCTTCTTTCCTCCTCTGCCTATGCTCAACGTTCTGATCATCGAAGATGAACCACCTGCGGCGCGTCGTTTGGGACGAATGCTGCAACAATTGGAGCCGCAAGCCCAGATCATGGAGATCTTGGACTCGGTCTCTAGCGCGGTGCGCTGGCTGGAAATCCACCAAGCCGACCTGATTTTCGCGGATATTCACCTGGCCGATGGCAACAGTTTTTCGATCTTCGAGCAGGTCAAGGTGCGCACCCCGATCATCTTTGCTACTGCCTATGATCAGTATGCCATTCGCGCCTTCAAGCTCAACAGCGTCGACTATTTGCTCAAGCCCATCGAGCGGGAAGACCTGGCCAAGGCTTTGACCAAATTTCGGGAAAATCGCCAGGGGCCATCTAGCCTCATCGACGTGCAAGCCCTCATGCAGGCCATGGAGAGCCAAAAGCAGCGCCCCACGTACCAGCGGCGCTTCATGGTCACCACCGGCGAAAAGATCAAGTCGATCCCCACTGAGGAGGTGGCTTATTTTTTTGGCCAGCAAAAATATGTGTTTCTCATCACCCACGACGGGCGGCAGCACATCGTCGATTACACCCTCACTCAGTTGGAGGATTTGCTCGACCCCGAGCAGTTTTTTCGCATCAACCGCCAATTCATCATTGGCTTTGATGCCATCGGGCAGATGTTTGCCTACTCCAAAAGCCGGGTAAAAATCGAGCTGCACCCGCCCAGCGACATGGAGGCTATCGTCAGCATCGAAAAGGCTCCGCGCTTTAAGCAGTGGTTGAATCGGTGATTCAGGGAACAGTGATCAGTGATCAGGGAACAGGGAACAGGGAACAGAAAACAGGGAACAGGGAACAGGGAACAGGGA
>CAYVAP010000792.1:0-2509 GCA_964449365.1 uncultured Bacteroidia bacterium | reverse complement strand
GGGAAAATAGGCTTGCTCGCTGAGCAAAGCTGTGATCTGTGCCCTCAGGGTGGCGCTCTCGGTCATAAGGGCCTTGGCCCGCACATCTGCGTAGTATACCGGGTAGTGCAAACTTTCGAGTATGCGGGCCACGCGGCTCTTGCCGCTACCGATGCCGCCGGTGAGACCGATGCGTTTCATGGTTGAATGATCACGTAAGAGAGCGCCAGCGGAGCGCGCGCGATGGGTTTGACCTGGTCAGGGAGATTCAGATCAGGGATCATGGAGGGAATCTGCGGATCGAGCTTGCTGAAGGGTATGCGGAGGGTGCTTCCCTGCACTTCCTCAAGCAGGCTGTGGTAGCTATCGAGCGGCACCAGACAGGAGACTTCGATCACCTGATGACTCAGGCGCACCTCTGTGCTTTCGGGCAAATTGACTACCTCGACGGGCACTCTCAGCAGGGTCTCGGTGTAGCGCCGGGGCGAGACAAACACCTGCACTTCGGCGGGATTGACGATGCAACCGGGGGGTGGTTTGGCCAGGGGTACCGTCAGCAGATTGGCACGATCGACGGAGAGCACGTAGTCGGGGCGAGTAGGCCACTCATTAACCGAGTCAATCCAAGTTTGAGGGCCGTAGAGCGTTATCGAATCGTCGCGCAGGGCCGGATCTGCCTCGAGTTGAATGGTCGGTTCGAGCTGGATCTTGGCCCGAAAAGCTATCGGCACTCGCCGCGAGACTTTGGCCTCGTAGCGGAGTTCCACTCGGTCGGTGAGGATTTTTTCTACTCTCAACCGCTCACCGATGCGACGCTCGACCTCAGCACGCAGGCGATTGCTGAGCAGGTAGTTGGAGGTTGCTGTGACCCTGTCGAACGCTAGCTCGATGGTATCGCGCTGAAACTGAAGGTATCGAGTCAACAAATCGACCCCCAATCCGCTTAACTCGATGCGGAGGTTGGGGGTACTCAGGTCGGTCAGTTGCAGGCTATCGGGCACCTCCACGATGCGGATGGCAAAAGACAGGGTCGTCTTGTAAGGTTGGTTGAGCGTGACCACTATCCATAACAGGGTAGCCATCAAAATCGCGAGGCTGATGGTCAGGATGCGCTTTTCGCGCGATGGCTCAGAGGTGACGATGAGCCGTAGAAAGCGGGATAGAAATTCACGCACTGATCGAGCCTAGCTTTTGACTTTTTCGCTGGTATCGGGGACAGCCCGCAGCGAGGTTTTGTCCATGCGCAGCTTGGTATTCTGATCGACTTTGAGCAGCACCGTAGCCTCGTCGAGGCTCTCGATGGTGCCATAAATACCACCGACGCTCATGACCTTGTCGCCTTTTTCGAGGCCCTCGCGAAACTTCTTTTCTTCCTTGGCGCGCTTTTGCTGCGGGCGAATCATGAAGAAGTAAAATACCGCCAGGATACCGATGAAGAAGACAAACTGCATGCCGCCAAAGCCACCGTCGGGCGAGGTTTCACCGCCATCGGCTTGTAGGAGAATAATGAGGAGTTGAGTCATCAGAGTATAAGATTTATAAGATGTCAATAAAAACGGACAGAAGAGCCGGAGGTTTGGCCTCGCCAGCTCTTCTGTCCGCAATATACAGGAAGTTCGCGATTGGCATACGCACCAAAGGCCATGGCCAAAGGCGATCCCTAAGATAGACTTCCCAAAGATGATCTTACTGGGCTTCGGCGGGAGTTACTTCGCCGGAAATGCGCAGCATCTGGGTGATGTTGCCCTCGAAATTGCCTGTCACGGTGACAGATTTGTTTTGTACCCCCTGCTTGCCCGTGGTGTTGAACGCGACGTCGATATACCCTTCTTCACCCGGCGCAACCGGCTCGGTGCTATAGCTAGGCGTGGTGCAGCCGCAAGAAGCCTTTACGCGAGTCAGCACCAATGGCTCAGAGCCAGTGTTGGTAAAGCGAAACTGATGGGTCACCTTGGTTCCAGAGGGCACACTGCCGTAGTTGAACTCCTGTGAAGCCCACTGAATCGCGGTGCGGGCGCTGTTCTCAGCTTTCTCCTGCCAATCGGGCTTCTTGGGCGCGGGAGCGGCATTTTGAGCAGCCTGGGTGGGCTGAGCATTTTCGGTCTGAGCGGTCTCGCCCTTGTTTTCAGTCTTACCGGTAGTCTGGCAAGCAACCAGCGACAGCGCCACAGCAGCGGCCATCAAGATGGTGAAAAATTGTTTGATCATGATTTCTTTTCGTTTCTGGTTTGATCAATCACTAAACCCTTGGAGCAAATATACTCAACTAAACCTTTAGGTCAAATGAGAGAGAGAAAAAATGGTTTGGTATGGGTTTTCGGCTTGCAAAGCCTCACGAGCGCGGAGCAGCACGTGGGAGGGCTGGTGAGGCACTGTGTGCCGAAACCAACTTCTGCAAGCAAGCCTCGTTTCGGCTTGCAAAGCCTCAGCGCAGCACGTGGGAGGGCTGGTGAGGCACTGTGTGCCGAAACCAACCTCACCTATATGAACGGGGCGTAGGAGGCTTCGGCACAGGCCAGCCCCCCACATA
>CAYVAP010000791.1:0-2517 GCA_964449365.1 uncultured Bacteroidia bacterium | reverse complement strand
AGTGAGCCAATATGAACGGTAGGTAAATGCTGTACCTGATCACCTTATACCCTTATTCCCCTGATCGTTCATATAGGTGAGTTGACAGAGCACTAAGTGTGCATCGTCTCGCCCAGGATTTTACCATCCAACAGGTGGACAGTGCGGTCGCCGTACTGGGCGGCAGTAGGAGAGTGGGTTACCATCACCACGGTGGCCCCTTGCTGATGCAATGCGCTGAGCAGAGCCATGACCTCATCGCCGTTGGCGGTGTCGAGGTTGCCCGTGGGCTCATCGGCCAGGATCAACTCAGGTTGGTTGACGATGGCGCGCGCCACGGCTACCCGCTGCTGCTGTCCACCTGAAAGCTGCGCTGGGTAGTGGTTGCGGCGATTCATCATGCCCATACGGTCGAGGGCCGCTTCTGTGCGCTGCTGCCGCTCGCTGGCGCTGACCTTGGCGTAGACCATGGGCAGCGCTACGTTTTGGCAGACCGTCAGCTCATCGATCAGGTTGAAGCTCTGAAACACAAAACCGATGTGCTGCTTGCGCAGTTGTGCGCGCCTACGCTCCCCATGCTGGGCCACTTCCTGCCCCAAAAACTGATAGCTGCCCGTGCTGGGGCTATCGATCAAGCCGATCAAGTTGAGCAGCGTAGATTTGCCACAACCAGAAGGCCCCATGATGGAAAGAAATTCGCCCCTCTGAACTTCAAGGTCGACGGGGCTGAGTGCAGTGGTCTCGACGAGATCGGTGCGATATACTTTGCTCAATTGGTGCAGAAGAATCATGGCATCGGTAAATTGGGGAGTAACAGGCTGAGATCCGAGGATAGGGATGACCTTAGAAGCCTATTGATCAGATGCAGGCAGCTCGAAAAAGGTTGCAAGGCCAGCGGAAAAATCCGAAGCTCCGCATTTCTCAGAACCCCTATGACTGCGATCACCCGAGAGACTCGAAAATTCCCGTATATTTGCCTTTGGCTCTAATGAACTCACCTGTATGAAAAGGGCGTAGGGGGCTTCGGTACAGGCCAGCCCGTCATATTGGCTTAGTCAGGGTTGCACCTGCGGGGAAGCCCTATCGACTTTCTATCCCGCTTTGAGTTTTCCATTCGGTGGGCCTCCCCGCGCGTCCACTTCACCCGTCAGGTATGATGAAAAAATTTTTGCATGTCTGCATGACCCCGGCTCTCATCGATCAGTTCGACGTGTCGGAGGCCATCGTGGTAGTGATCGACGTGTTACGTGCCACCACCACCATGTGCGCGGCGTTTGACCACGGTGCCGAGTTGATGGTGCCCGTTGAGCACATCGAAGAGTGCGAGCCCTACCGCGAGCAGGGCTTTCTGATCGCGGGCGAGCGGGCCGGGGAGCAACTGCCTGGCTTTGATCTGGGCAACTCGCCCTTTGACTACACCCCCGAGCGCATCGAGAAAAAGCGCATCGCCCTGACCACCACCAATGGTACCCGAGCGATCAAGGCCGCCCAGGCGCGCGGAGCCAAAGAGATCGTGGCGGGCTCTTTTGCCAACCTAAGCCTGCTTACCCGCTGGCTCACCGAGCAAAACGAGCACGTCTGCCTCGTCTGCGCTGGCTGGAAAGACAACATCACCCTGGAGGATACCATCTTCGCCGGGGCGGTGGCGCGCAAATTGCGCCATGATTTTCGTCGCTTTCAGGACACCGCCATCGTGGCCGAAACCATCTTCCAAGCTGCCAACATTCGCAAGCGCTACTTTTTTCGGCATTCTTCCCACTTCAATCGCCTCATTCACCTCAACCTGCAAGAGGAAGTCAAGTATGCCATGCACCGCGATACTCACCCGGTGCTACCCCTCATGATGGGCAACGAGCTACGCGACATCAGCCACTGCGAAGGCGACTATCGCGTCTATAAAGAAACCGTGATGGCGCTGCAAGCGCCTCGGCTCGACCTCAAGCCAGTAGAAAAGCCGAATACCAGCCTCAAGGAGTTGTAGCGCAATTATAGCACAGTTGTAGCACGACTCATGTCATCACCATTGCAGGTCCTCTTTGTTGAGGAAGGCAGCGATGCCACGCTTGCAATCGGGGGTGGAGCGAGCATGGGCATTCATGCGGGCGGCAAATTTGATGGCGTTTTCCAGGGGAAAATCCTGGAGGTCGGCCATCATTTTTTTGGTGAGTTGCATAGAGGCGGCGGAGTTTTGGGAGCACAGTCGATGCGCGAACTCGCGCACATAGCGCTGAATGTCCTCGGCAGGTACCACCCGGTTGAGCAGGTCGTAGCGGGCCGCGAGGTCGGCGTCGATCAGATCGCCAGAGAGTAGCAGTTCCTTGGCACGCGTCTCGCCTACTTTGCGCAGCAAAAACACCATCACCAGTGCCGGCACGAAGCCAATGCGAACCTCGGTGTAGCCAATTTTGGCCTCGGGTACAGCAAACGCGAAATCGCAAACCGTGAGTAGCCCTGCTCCGCCAGCGATGGCATGTCCTTCGACCTGTGCGATCACCACCTTGGTACAGCGATACACCGCCAAAAACATTTGGGCCAGCG
>CAYVAP010000790.1:0-2520 GCA_964449365.1 uncultured Bacteroidia bacterium | reverse complement strand
GTCAGCCCCCCACATATTGGCTCACTCAGTGGCCGCCCAAGCGGCTAAAATTACTTTCAACCGCGAAACTAATGACTAGGGTTACCTCGGATATGGGGCGTGAGGGGAGAGTTGGCTCGTTGGTGCCAACTCCTCTCTTGCGCTGGCTACTGGCTATCTACTGCCAGGTCGAAGCTGCCGTTGGTTACCTCTACCTTGGCGTTGCCGCGGTTGGCGTTGAGGGCAGTGAAGGAGAAAGTGCCCACGGCCTGTCCATCCGTCGCAAACTCGGCGACTTCGATGCTGCCACTGCCTGCCCCCGAGAGGGTGGTGTAGGTGTCAGCCACGGGATTTTCGCCGGTGTAGCGGCCCTGGTCGGTTTCCGAAAAATCGCCTTTCACGATTTGATAGGTGCCCGCCCCCGAAAAAGGGTTGAGGATGAGCTGCACCTGTGAGTTGTCGCTGCTGCGCTGGCCGATGATGGTTAGCACCTGGCGGCTGCCATCGTCGCTGTACTGGGCCTGGGCCAGAAAATCAGCCTCCCAAGGCTGACCGTCTACCTCGCAGGTGAGGGTGCCGCGCAGTTGGGCGCTATCGGTGGGGTCGTCGTCGCGGTTGCAGGCTACGAAGGTGAGCATCAGGAGGGAGAGCAGGATGGTCTTGAGTAGTCGAAACATAAGGGTCTGAGTTTTGCTATGAATTTGCCCTCAAATAGCCACGGCAGGCCCAATCATGCGTTCCCCCTTTTCCGGTAGTTTGGCACCAGAAAAGGGGGAAAAGTGATGTCGCGGCATGCCCTCTCGGGAAGGAAGCCTTCTGGGCGGGGCATGGCTTAGCGTCGAATGAGTTTTTGGGCAGCGGCCACAGGTCGTCCGCTGGGGTCAAATACCTGCACCAGGTACATTCCCGGAGCCAGGTCGCTCAGGTCTAGGCGCATGCTCTGGACGCCGCCCTGATGCGGCTGCTGGGTACGCTGCACGATCTGCCCATTGGCCGTGCTGATTTGTACGACCAGGGCTGTCGCCTGGGGCAGATGTAGGCGAAGGTTGGTCTGATCCGTGGCCGGATTGGGGTACAGCTTGAGCTGGGATTGGGCTGCCTCGGTGGTCAGGTGTACCTCTACGATGGGTGAAAACTGCGAACTGCCATCGAAGTCCGTCTGCTTGAGTCGGTAGTAATAGGTGCCCGTCTCGTTGGGGCGATCTTGGTATTGATAGCGCTGGGCCTGGCTGGTGGTGCCGACGCCATCGACCTGGCCCACTGCCTCGAAGGAACGATCGCCGCGACTGCGCTCAACGGTAAAGAAATGGTTGTTGAGCTCGCTGGCGGTCTCCCACCACAGGTTTACGCGTTCTCCTACTATCTCGGCCTCAAAGCCTATCAACTCTACTGGCAGATTGTTGGGGGGGCTGCCTGCGGTATGTACGCAGTAGGTCACATCGGGGCCGGGTGTGCCCCAGCGGTCATCTACCCCGTCGCTGGGCTGTCCACTGTCGCAGATGTCAATGTTGTCTTCGACCTGTGCATTGCTGTACAAGGTCGAGCGGCCATCCACGGTGATGCTGCCATAGTTGCCATCGGAAGGGCCGCGTAGGGTGCCGCCGACGGTGAAGTTCTGGTTGACCACCATCAGGTTGCTGTGGTACATGGTGCCACCACCGTTGAGGATAAAATTGCGCCCCACGTCGATGGTTGAGCGGTTATCTATCTCACCGCCATTGATGGTGAAGTCTTGCGAGATATCCATGGTGCCGGTGTTGGCCAGTTCGCTTGAGCTGTTGACGGTGAGGTCGCGCGCGATGGTGAGCGTACCGCCGTTGGTCCAGTTGCTGCCGTTGTTGAGGGTAAGGCTATTCTGGGTGATGTCCCATTGGCCAAAACTATTCACCGTCGAGCCGCTATTGACCTGCAACTGACGAGTGCTCACCGAGCCGCTGCTGTCGTTGTTGAAGGTGGTGCTGCCCGACATGTTCATGTTTTGAGCGGTAAACGTCCCTGCGTTGTCAAAGATGCCCTCGTTGCGCAGGTTGAAGGTCTGCACCTGCATCTGTCCTGCCTCCTCATTGACGATACGGGCATAGTCGGCACTATTGTAATTGATAGCGTTGAGGTTGAAGACCGCGTGGTTTTCCACTGCGTAGTAACCTTGGTTAAGGTTGAGGTTGTTGGGGTTGAGTATCCCCTCGTTGACGATGCGAATGGTATCGTTGCGGCCCTGTAGATTGAGGTTGCCATTGAAATGGCCAGTGGCTGTGATGCAAAGCACATCGCCGTCTCGCAGGGAGAGGTTTCCCCCTTGCTGCCCGGTGATGGTTTCGGTACAGGTGTCGCAGTGCTCCATGGTGGTGACCTCGTTGACGCTGGTCATCAGGTAGACCCCCGCGAGTGCGGCTCCGATGGTGGCCACGATTTGCCCGATGCGGCCCAGTCGCTGGCGCTGCTTAGGACTCAGGTTGTTTCGATTAGACAGTTGACTCATAACCTAGCTCATTGGTGATGCCAAGCAGCCTAAATGGAGAGCCAACCCCAAGCCGGAAATCT
>CAYVAP010000789.1:0-2523 GCA_964449365.1 uncultured Bacteroidia bacterium | reverse complement strand
AGGAGGGATAAATGACGCATAGGCGGGGGGTAAGGGCCGGATGTCGGAGTTATTCCGGTTTGACGTACAAGATGGTCACCTGATCGACCTCTTTGGCGCGACTAGCGCCCAGCACCTTCTGGATCACCTCTGCGCCCAGGCCCACCACGTTGGGGTTGGATTCGCGCAGGCGAGACACGACATCGAGTTCGATATAGCCTTGGTCGCCAGGGATTTGCAAAAGGATCTTGTCGCCGATCGGCACCGATTTGTGATAGGCGTAGTACATCGACGGTGGATTTTTGGCCTCGACGGCCTGCACCGTACCGATTTCTTTGACCCGTACGAAAGGCTGGTTGTTTTCATCATACATGACCACCTCCTGGTAGGCGGAGTCATCACTAGGCGAGGCGCTGGGCTCGCCGTTTTCGGGCATGCCAAAGACATCGCCCTCGACTGGCGGTGCCGATTGAGGGATGGTGAGCTGCGCGACCACGTCTTCGACGATGCGATACACGGGGGAGCTACCGTACTCGCTGCGGCTGAGGATGCTACGCAGCGCGATGAGTTGATCGTTGGGGTCTTCGATCATCAGGGCGCGGCGCAGCATGCCCGCCACTTCGATATCGATCGCCTCCACGCTGAGGCGGTCGTAGCCTTCGACCCAGCCAAAGATGCGGCCTTTTTCGCCCGTAAGGTACACCCAGTTTTCCTCCCAGTCGCTCAGCACGACCAATTCGCCTGCATAAAAGCGCAAGCCCGAGGAGGTGGCGTAGGAGCTGGGCTTGTTGAATACCCGCGCATTTTCGAGCATGACCGCCAGGCCCGCATGGCGGATGATGTACTGATCGTCGATCCAGCCTCTGACGCCGTCGCGGGTCTCTACCAGCACGTAGTTGTTTCGCTCGCGGCGCACGAGGGCCTCCTCGCCTAGGTGCCTCAGCTCCTCTCCAAAGAGGGCGTAGGTGGCCAGTTCGCTACTTTGACCAGGCTCGGCAAAGATCTGCACCTGTGGCCATACACAGACGGACACCTTGTCCGCATCTTCAGGCTTCTTTTCATAATAAACCTGACCCCTCAGGGGTGGCAAAATCAAGAAAACCAGCAGGGAGAGGGTGAACATTGACTTCATGAGGCAAATGACTGACCATTGATCATATCGGCACATCGGAGCCAATTATACTAAATTAAACCCGCATGCACAAAAGCCTAGCAATGATCTGATCACCTTGGACTCAACCTCATTTTCGCCGTTGCGTATACCTCGCGGCTATCATCGCCGTTATGGGCAAAAAGCCCGTTTTTGTGTAAAGTTTTTTCTAATGTGTCCAGGAATATTTTGAAATTTAAAGTGAAAATCCTTAACATTGTAAATATCAGGACAGAACCGCAACGTAATGGGCCATGTATATTGGTCAGCGATCAAAGGTTTATGCTCGCTATGGATATAGCTGCAAATCTACTGATTTCTACTATGTCTGAAGGCGAGGTATGTTTTAGCTAGCTCTTTTTCCTTCGGGTCTAACTAACTACGTGCTTATGGAACCAAACGCTAAGCCTCGGGCTTCCCGTTGGAGCAGTCGGGAGCTCATTCATGTCTGTAAAGAAAAATTGACCTGTGCTGCTCGCGACCTGGCTGAATTCACTCAAAACGGAATCAACGCCAGCTACATCGTAGCTCTCGCTCACAAGTGCGAGCATCTCGAGGATTCCTTGGATCAGCCACGTCAAGCATCTGAGCATCAAGTCTCTCAACAGGCAGAACTGGAAATTCAGGAGGCTGTGCATCAAATTTGCGCAATGGGCCGCAAAATTTGGGTTAATCATCCCACCAAGTACGAGGACTATGTCATTTCCCTCTCTGCCCACTCTGTTACCTCCAGGCAGATCTCAGCCTGATTGACTGACGCCTCTGATTTGTAAATTTTTTTGACAAGGCAGCCACGCATGGCTGCCTTTTTGGTTGGTCTGGCGCTTAAGCAAGTTGATAGCTTTGTGGAATGTACGGTGAGGGCTAGTGCCTTTGATCAGCCGATCAATTCATGTTTTCCGAGGTCGCCGCCGGCAACTCTGTCAGGTCTAGCACCATCAGCCCGTCGAGGGCATTGTTGAAGGCTGGATCGACGTTGAAGGCGACGATGCGGGCATTTTGTTTGACGTATTTTTTGAGGAGAATGGGCAGCTTGAAGTGAGCCGGCTCGATGTCTTCGAGGATCTTGTCTACTTGTCGCAGGTTGGCCTCGGCGCTGAGCCCTGCCAGTAGATCGTCGGGATTGACACGCTTGAGCTTGGGGTGAAAGGCTTTGCGTGGCTGCACGTGCTTGGCTAGCTCGTGATCGAAAAAAAAGCGCTCGATCAAGGCCACGATCAGCGACTTCGACAGCGTGGAGTAATCATTGCTGATGGTCACGGGCCCGATCAGGTAGCGAAACTGACGCTGTGAGCTCAGGTAGCTGTGAATGCCCTTCCACAGCAGAAATAGCGACAAGCGCTTGCGCTGGTATTCTTGCAAAATGAAAGAGCGACCGAGCTCTACGGCCTGCC
>CAYVAP010000788.1:0-2528 GCA_964449365.1 uncultured Bacteroidia bacterium | reverse complement strand
TCTGCGCAGCCTGGGCAACTTTCAACCTTGAACTTTCAACCGCGAAACTAATGACTAGCACTAGCCTCAGTATCCCAAAAAATCTACCCGGAAGGCCTGGTACTGGCGGAGGGCGGCGTATTCGGTGACGATGCGAGTGAGATAGCGCTCGTGATCGAAAATCAGTTTGGCGAAATAGGTGCTAGCGCCTTTTCCTCCGTAAAGGTAGAGGTAAAGATAGCGGCCGTCGAGAGAGGAGTAGGCCGCTACGGGTTGGTGAAAGAGATCGAGGCCGCAGAGGTTGACCTCGTAAAAGCTGCGATAAGCCGCCGGTGGCAACACGAGGGGACGCCCATCGAGCTGAATGAGGAGGGAATCTAGCTGTCGCTGCGGAAGTCGCTCGATAGCGCCGTAGGCGGGCAGGCGGTCGATGCTGCGCAGCAGGCGATCGGGACCAGGAAAGTAATCGTACTGATGGCCTGCGCTGTCGAAGGCAGATACGTACAGAGCCACTTGCAAGCTCCGACCGTCGGCTAAGGTATCGTGGATGATGACGGAATCGTGGCTGCAAATCGAGACACAGAGTGAGCGCAACAATTCTCGGTTGGCGATGAACTGGCGATCGCCGGGGTGGTCGAGGGTGTTTTGCAGGGTGTAGGCCAAAAAGGCACTATCGGCTTGGCTACGTGCTCGGATGCTTTGCAGATGAACCTCCGGTTCGCGCTGGGCGAAGAGTAGGGAGGTAAGAAAAAGCAGCAGAAGGGGAATGGCTTTCATGCAAGAAAGGTCGCAAAACATCTGATCCAGCGCAAGGTGATGGCCCGGCGCGCAAGGCTGGATGGCTGGTGGCTTGCGGGGCGATGGGCATGGTGCCCATCGCTAACGGGTCGGATTCGGTTTCGCCTTCGATTTCCCAATAATAGCGGTATGGCGCGATCCCGGGGTACTGGCACAGGTGCAGCTCGACGCGGTAAAGGCGATCAGCCTCAGCCTGCTGAAACTCGCTCATCAAGGTCGGTTGCTCGGTGCCCGACTGAGGGTGGATCAACAAGCGTACACGCGCTGCTCCGGTCAACTGAGCGTAAAGCACGACTTCGCCATGATTGTTGACCTTGGCCCAATGGCCCAGCAGCCGTGCGGAGACGGGGTTGCCCCCCTCATGCAAAGGGACCACGGGCATGTGCAGCAGCAAAATGGCGCAGAGCAAAGCGAAGATCCACAGACTGAGACTGGGCAACACTGTAGCAAGCTTCATAGGTTGTTTCGATTCGCTTGCAAGTACGAGAAAAACCGCTCTACCTTTTCATCCAAGCAGGAATTTCGCAGAAAAATAATCTGTGGGCACCCTCCCGGCTCTGCCCTTAATGGTAAGGTAACGCCTGAGTTGCGATGACCTTTCATCATAAAAAAACTGCCGGATCGCTCCGGCAGTTTACGCCTTAGTTAACAGGTTAAAGCGTGTGGGTTTGCATTAGCGAAACAGCATGAGGATGCTGATCAGCAGTAGACTCAGCAAGCCGACCAGAATGACCCCTATGGTAGAAAGGGGCCGTCGCCAAGCTGAAGCCCCCGCCCGTCTGGGAGTAGCACGAGGCCAGTCTTTGGGTGAGTCGGCTACCAAGCTCGAAGCGGTGGGCGTAACGAGATCAGACATGGATGGGTGTTTGGGTTAAGACCGTCATATTCCTTAAGTCTGAACACTCCTCCCTTCCCAAGCGCCGTGCCACTTGCCTAAGTGGCTACTTATCAGCGTACTGACGAATCCGCTCTAACAGATTTTTTCTCATTTTGGGAAAATGCGCTGCCATAGCGAGAATCCGGTCTCCCTTCGCTTTCCCCGGCATTCTCTGTAACTTTGTCAAATGAATCAACCTTTCACCCTGCGTACCTATCTCATCCATGGTGGCCTTTTCTTGCTGGCCTGGGTTACGACCATGCTTTCTGGGGCCGAATTGATCACGGGCCACAGTTGGCTGGGCGACCTGAGCAGGGCTGAGTTTTGGCGCGGCTGGCCCTACTCCTTGTCCTTTTTGGCCTTTCTGACCTTTCATGAATTTGGCCACTATCTCACGGCGGTGTACCACCGGGTACGCACTTCGCTGCCCTTTTACATTCCGGTTTACATTCCCTTCATGGGGCTCAATATCGGCTCGTTGGGGGCTGTGATCATGCTCAAGCAGATGCCCGATAGTACGCGAAAGTACTTCGACATCGGCATCGCAGGGCCCTTGGCAGGGTTTGTGATTTCGCTGCTGTTGCTGACCTATGGCTTTACTCACCTGCCGCCCTTGGAGGAGAACGTGTTTGCCATTCACCCCGATTACGTCGAAGATTTTGGCGGGGTACCCACCGAAGCGCAAATGCAAGCGTGGCTGGATGAGCAAGACCTACAATCGATCGCCATTGGCAGCAGCCTGCTGTTCGAAGCCTTAGCCGCCGCCCTGCCTAGTGATCCCACTCAGGTGCCACCTGCGTACGAGTTGATGCATTATCCCTTTTTGTTCGTGGGCTTTATCACGCTGTTTTTTACGGCGCTCAACCTGCTGCCC
>CAYVAP010000787.1:0-2530 GCA_964449365.1 uncultured Bacteroidia bacterium | reverse complement strand
ACATATTGGCTCACTCAGTGGCCGCCCAAGCGGCCAGCTTTACTTTCAACCTTGACTTTCAACCGCGAAACTAATGACTAGGGAGTCATTTGCCGACGAAGTTGGGCTTGCGTTTTTCGAGGAAGGCGAGGGTGCCTTCGTGGCCATCAGCCGAGGAGATGGCTTGGCCGAAGTTTTCAGCCTCGACGTCAAAGCCATTGCGGTTGCCGTAGCCATTGCGGGTGTTGTAGCCCACGTTGATAGCGTTGAGGGTGTAGCGAATGGCCAGGGGAGATTGTTTGTAGGCTTTGCCGAGGATTTCGAGGGCTTTTTCTTCCAACTCGCCCCGGGTGGTGCAGTAGTTGACCAGGCCGAGGCGGTAGGCTTCTTCTGCGTTGATCGTGTCGCCGGTGATGAGCAGTTCGGTGGCTTTGCCGCGCCCGATGAGTTGAGCCAGGCGCTGGGTGCCGCCGTAGCCCGCCAAGATGCCGAGCTTCACCTCGGGCTGGCCAAACATGGCGTTCTCCGAAGCGATACGCATGTGGCAGGCCATGGCCAGCTCGCAGCCACCCCCTAGGGCAAAGCCGTTGACGGCTGCGATGATGGGCTTGGGGCAGTTTTCGATGGCGAAAAAGACCTTTTGGCCAAATTTACTCATCTCGACCGCCGTCTCTGCGTCTAGGTCCCGAAACTCCGAGATGTCTGCACCAGCAGCAAAGGCCTTGTCGCCCGCGCCAGTGATCAGTACGCCTTTGATCTCATCGTTTTCGGTGATGTGATCCACGGCATCGAGCAGTTCCTCCATCAATTCGCGCTTTAGGGCGTTGAGCACCTCGGGGCGATTGAGACGAATCAGGTAGGTCGGGCCGTGGCGTTCGGTGAGCAGATGCTTGTACATGGGAAAATGAAAGTTGGTGAGGGAGAGAATGGGCAGGAGAAGGAAATCGGACGAACACCAGGAGAAAGGGAATCGACCGAGCTTTCTCCCAATCAAATGAAAGTGCTGAGTGGAATGCGGGACAAAGTTCGCACATTCCACTCAGCTATCATAAAAGAAGGTTGATTGAGTAGGCTACTCCCTGTTACGACGGTCAAAGTCGTGCTCCTCATCCATGTCTGTCTCCAGGTCATCGACCATGCCGGGATAAAACTCTGACTGCATCAGGGTCTCGATTTCTTCCATGGTTTGCTGGGTTTGCTCGGTTTCGAAGAGGAGGTTGTCGATCATGATATCCTCACGCTCGGTGTTTTGCAGCGTCATAGGCTGATCCTTGATGTACTCGACCATTTCCTCGATGGTCTGAAGCTGCTCTTCGATCACCTCGCGATTTTCACGTACCTTATAATAATTGTCCATGCGCATTTCGAGCAGGCGCAGGCGTTTTTCTTTGATTTTACGCAGGCGGGTGCTGGCGTTTTTGAGCTCCTGGTTGAGCTTGTCGATTTCTTGTACGGTGCGCTGAATCACCGCCTCGTTGGTCATCTCGGGAAATTTGTCGCGGTAGTACAGCAGCCGCGCGTAAGAAAGCTCGATGGCGTTCATCTTGTTGATAAAGCTGCTGACCAGCGAAGGGACCGCGGTATTGAGCTTGCGAAAGCTTTCGCGTACCTCTTTGATGCGCTTGCGCAGGCGGTCAAAGCGCTGCTGCGACTCTAGGGTCAACTCATTGTAATAGTCGACCAGGGTCTTGGTTTTCTGAAAGGCATCGATGTCTTTTTGGTATTTGGCATTGATGGCTCGAATAAAGCGGGGATGCTGGCTGATGGCACTTAGGGCCATCAACTCTATGCCACCTGCCATCAGCACGATGGAGGAGGTGGTAATAGCGGACATGGTGGGGTCTAGACCAAAGAGATCAGGAACCAGAAAAATTCCCAGCGCCGCCAAGCCAGTGACCCCTGCCATGAAGGTCAGGTGTACCGGCCAGAAGAACGCCTCCTTGGTATAGTTGATGAATTTTTGTATCCGCGTTTTAGATTTCTTCGACTTTGCCAATGCTGGTATGGTTAAAGTAGGCCCAGGGAATAACCCCTTCTGAACTTGGGATACGAAGGTTTACCTCTAACTGTTTGTTGGAGGGTGAAGATACAAAATTCGGCGAACAATCGAGAACAAAGCTCACCTATATGGCCGGTCATCGGTATGCGGAATACGGCATGGGCTTGCCAGGTGGGGTTTTTCCTGCCGTTCATAAGGGTGTAAGGTGGTCAGGTACCGCATTTACCCCTGCTGGTGAGGCACTCTGTGCCGAAACCGTTCCTCTTGGCTCACTCAGTGGCCGCGCCCAGCGGCTATCTTTGCTTTCAATTGCGAATTACTGATTACCGAATTTCGAATGCGAAGCACTAATGATAGGCGATTTGCTTGGTCGAATAAAAAAGCAGAGAGACTTCAGACGACGGCCACAACGGTTGAGCGAGAAAAATCATCGAACTCTTGTAAGGAAATCAACCCTGACGTATTTTTTCCTGATCAGAAAAAGGCAATGTTTGATGTAAGTAAGGCGAGAAAAATAACTTCCCTAATTCGGTTAGAGATCTCGTTCCAGAT
>CAYVAP010000786.1:0-2530 GCA_964449365.1 uncultured Bacteroidia bacterium | reverse complement strand
GAACAGTGATCAGTGATCAGTGATCAATGAACAGTGGGCAGTGATCAAGGATCAGCGGGCAGTGAACAAGGAACAGTGAACAGTGATCAAGGAACAATGAATAGTGATCAAGGATCAATGAACAGTGGGTAGTGAACAAGGGTCGGTGGACAGTGAACAACAGCCTTGAATGCTTTACTGATCGTTGATCACTGAAAAACTGCTGATTATGCTGGAATCAGTTGCTCTGTTCCTTTTTCAGAACGGCTGATTATCGAGGCTTAGTAACGTGAGAAAAATAACCTCCTCCTTTCGAAAGGCGAATGCTTTGGTAAGCAACGGTTTATACTGTTCATTGATCCATGTTAATTGTTCACTGTTACTTAGTAGCTTGATGATGCTAATACTTTACCCCCTTTGTCCCCCTCGGGGGGAATTTGCTGTGATGTTGAGCGAAGCTCAACCCGGTTTGAATATTCCCTTGAGGGGACTATTGGGGCGAACCACGCCCGAATTACCACCACCCGAAGGCGTTAGAGTCAGTACTTTTTTACAGCGGCAGCTTTAGTTTGTCGGCCAGGAAGCGGTGGTAGATAAAGAGCACAAGAAAGGCCCCGCCGATGGCGATGATCAGGTCGCCGAGCCAGCTACGCCCAAACCAGTGGTCAGCGCCGATGATGCCTGCTAGAAAGCCGCCTACCATGGAGCCGATCACGCCGATGATGAGCGAGGAAATCCAGCCGCCTTTTTCCTTTTGCGGAGTGAGTATCTTGGCGATTGCGCCTGCCGCCAGTCCGATGAGAAGCCAAATGATCATAGTGTTTGGAATTGGGAAATGAATAATATCTCAATCTAGCCAATTACTCTGAGAAACACCAGGACCCTGGCCTTGGAATTTTTAGGCATCAGCGGCCTCCAGGCTCAGGGTCGGCGCGTCGCCAGGCTACACCACCATCTCTCGTAAGAACGTCAGCACTTTCTCCTCGGGCATTTCGCAGGGCTTGAGCCTGGCCTGTCCACGGATGTGATACAGGTTGAAGCTAATGAAATCCGTGCCGCCCAGTTCTTGGGCGTAGACCTTCAGGCTACGGCCCTGATTGAAGCTGTGTCGGGTGAGGCCGTAGCGGCGACCTCGAAAGGTCACCTCCTGATAGCCTGGTATCAACGTGTCCAGGCGGGTAAGCAAATCCACGGGTAGACTCATGCGTACGTTTTTGCTCGAAAGTCCGACTGATATTTGGACAAATCAATCTTTTGCTTTTTTTGATCAAAGCAAAAGCAACCGATCGCCGATCTACCAACTTTCTCTCTCCAAGTTTGCCCCTATGTCTCATCAGTCCCTCGCTCGCATGAGCCACGACGAATTGCTGCACCGCAGGCAGCGTCTGCGCATCTGGCTGCTCTTAACGGGGCTAGGTCTGCTGGGCTTTACGACCTTTTTGCTATGGCAGCTTCAGCAGCAGGGCGAGATCTCGGTCTTGATTCCCGGCGGTGGCGCACTGATTGCGGTAAGCGTCTCCCTCATCAGCCGCCTGCGCCACATTGAGGCCGAACTCAAGCGCCGGGCGCGCAGTTGAGCGCATACTCACACTGCGAAAAAGCCCCACAAGGTCAGGGCTGCCATCCCGGCGATCGGTAGGTAATACGCTGCGCGTTTTTCGTAGTAGCGCGTCAGGGTCATGATGGCTGCCAGCAAAATGACGCCCAGGCCGATGGCCCCCAGCACCCGATAGCCCGGTAGCCAAAGCAAGACATTCAACCCTAGCTGCAGAGGCACCAGCAAGAAGGGAAACCACCTAGGCATGCTCCATTTGCGAAAGCGAGTGCGCCAGTCTTGCGCAACTTGCTGGTAGGTATTCAGCAAAAAAGGTAGGTGTACCAAGACCGTGAAACCGACCTGCACCGGGGTAAATTCCATGCTGCAAGGGTACGCAAGGCTGCTCAAGGATGCAAGTGGGAAGCATGTTTCAGTATTTCTATTTATTGTCCTTCGGAAATTTTCGCCTTTTGCCAGCTCTTTTTGCCAAAAGATCCGGTAGTTTATGCCCTCCTGAAACGATTCGGTTTATGAAAAATACTTATTTTGGCTTTTCTGGCAGGTGGCTGGTGTGGCTCGTTCTGATCCTTTTGCCACATGATTTACTCCACGCCTTTGCTTACATCTTTGCGGAAACCTCGGGCGTTGACATCATCACGCACCCCATTGGCTACGATGGTACCGGGGGCACCCTTACGCTCACGGTGGGCATCGATCCGACCAGTGCCAATGCGACCGCCATGGCAGCAGCCACTCAAAACGTGATCCAGCGCTTCAATCAATTGGTGCCGACCACTGGTAACTTGATGTTGGGAGCGAGCAATGACATCCCTCCCGGTGCCATAGACTTCGAGTCCACCTTGCTGCACGAGCTAGGCCATTCTCTGGGACTAGCCCATGTCAACGCGGCTTCCGAGTCTGGTCTCTCTGATCCTCAGGCCAACTTCACGAAAGCCAGATTCGGTACCAATGGTACCTATGACCTGGGCGTTGGTGTAGATGGGATCATCGGTT
>CAYVAP010000785.1:0-2534 GCA_964449365.1 uncultured Bacteroidia bacterium | reverse complement strand
ACTTTCAACTGCGAAACTAATGACTAGGTCGGGAGACTTAGTTTCCGCCCAAGATCAGGGGCAGGCCATTGTTGCCCGAGCCAACGATGATGGTCTTGGCCCCTTGTGACTTGGACAGTTCCAAGGTGGCCTGGATACCTTTCTCCTTCAAGATCTTATCGGTCAGCGAGGCGTTTAGGATGCGGTTTGCGTCTGACTTGGCCTGGGCTTCGATGATTACCCGCTCAGCTTCTTTCCGCTCCTGTTCCAGGATGTACTTATACTTGAGCGACTTTTGCTCTGCCTCAATTTTTTCCTCGATAGCCGTCTTGACCTTTTCAGGTAGTTCGATATCGCGAATCAGAGTGGCCCGCAGATCAACGTAGTTGGATTCTAGCACACTGTCGATGTCGGTCTGGATTTGTTCCTGTACTTCATCGCGCCTGGTGGAGTAGAGTTCTTCTGGGGTGAAGCGGCCTAGCATCTTGCGGACAGACGAGCGTACCTCGGGGCGCACTAGGCTGTTGATGTAGTCTTTACCAAATTTTTCATGTAGGTAGCCGATGTCTTTATAGACAGGGTTGACCCGCACCGTGATGTCTACCACGATGTTTAGACCATTGCTGGAGAGGATTTTCATTTTCTCTTCGAGCTGGGTCTCACGGACATTATAGACAAACATCTTGTTCCAAGGGGCAATCACATGAAAGCCAGGCTGGTAGATGTTTTCTTTGTCCAGGCCATCGCCAAATTTGCGAAACAGGACTCCGCGCTGACCGGAGTCGATGGTGACAAAGGCACCGGAGGTCAATAAAATCAGCAACAAAAAGCCCGCGAATACCAAGGCAGCCGTGGACAATACGCGCGATCGGTTCATATCGATAGATTATTTGAAGAATCGGGCATCAAAAAATGCCCTGATTGATAATTTCAGAAAAAAAGAACGAAGGAACAACGTAAAAGATCAGATTCTCTGTGATAGGGTTGACGCATGAGAAATCTTTTTAGTTTACCACTTTGATCAATTTTCGTTGCCATCTTAGGGCAGAACCCTGGCGCAGCTCCAATAAATACAGGCCGACCGGCCATTTGGCAGCCTGGATGCGATACTGAGTCTCGCCCCGCAGCCAGTTGCCCCGATGGCAGATACGTCCCTGTGAATCATATACTTGCATCGACCAATCGGCGCTGGCTCCCTCGGATAATTGTAGGTTGATCTGGTCTCTTACTGGATTGGGGCCCCACTCGATCGCGCTGGCCATGCGGGCAAGGCTGGTCATGAGCTCACCCTGGATTTTTAACTCCATCACGACCGGCAGGTGGTCGGACATGTTGCGCAAGGCCAGGCATACGGGGGTAGGGATGGTGGGATTGCTGGGGCCGCAGATCAGCTCGCCGTTGTAGCTATTGCCGGCGTTGCCTAGGGCAGTATAGCTGCCGGGAACATAGCTGACATCAGCGCTGCCATCGATCACCTGGCTGCTGGTCAGAATCAGATCAAAGCGATCATCCAGCCCACCGCCGGAAAAGCAAGCGTCGCCACTGGCGCGGGTCGATTGGGTGTGCAGAGCGGCGAAGGCTTGTCCGTTCCAGCCGTTGAGAGAGTTGGCTGGGTCTTGCCAAGCGAGAGCAGAATTGCTGGGCGCGACCAAATTTTGAAATGCAGCCTCCCCAGAGCTGCTCAGATTGAAATCGCCCATGAATAGCAGGTTTTTGCCTTGGCCATTGGCTTGTACCCAAGCCATGACGTCTTGGGTGGCTTGGTCCCGTTGATTGGCATTGCCATTGCCATCACCAGCCTTGAGGTGGGCCACTAGGCAGGTGAGAAAAACGGTATCGCCCAACGCGATGGATGGCTTGAAATATAGCTCGTAGCGATTGATATCGCGCAGGTTGCTGCTCGGAATCACTGATTCGCTTTTGAGCCCGAATAGAGATCGGTCGTAGAAAAGGTGATTGGTACGATCGCCTCCGGCCTGATTGGTAGAGGTGGTACGCGTCATATCGTCCGTGTAGGTAAAGCACTGGCTCAGAATGTTGGTGGGGTAGATGGTGCTCAGGCCTATTTCATTCACCGTGAAGAGGTGCGGACGATGGTGCTCTAGGATGGTACGTAGCTCTTGATAGCGGGCCGGATCGAAGGAGCATTCCCCCACGTTAACCCCAAAGTTGAGGAGGTTGTAGTGCATCACCCGTAGCTGATAAGTCGAATCCTGGGCCAGGCTGCTCAGGGCTATTCCACTGAGCAGCAGGTGGGCAACGCATACGCGAAAGCGAAAAAGAAAGGGCATGGAAAAGGGTTGAGAGTTAGGTAAAAAAGCCGGTCGACCCTGGCGCTGAAATTCGCAGAGAGAGAGAAAGCCCCCCCTCGACCAGACTCGTTCTTAAAGAAGCAATAAAATTGGCACTTACCCGCTATGATACCAAACTCAGCGGGTGCATCTCAAAATGTCGCTTAACCACGAAGGACTCGAAGGAGATCACCATTTGCGACCTTTGCAGGCTTTGCGGTTATAACAAAGTTGGCAGCGGATGCGACAAAATGAGATGCGCCC
>CAYVAP010000784.1:0-2541 GCA_964449365.1 uncultured Bacteroidia bacterium | reverse complement strand
TGCAGCCAGGGCCCATCCGAGGTACAGTGCGTGGGCTGGATTGAGGGAATGATGCCCATTGCCCCAAAGCGCAGCAGATCCTGCGGCGCGACCAGTTGCGCATGCTCGATGCGCCAGCGGTGATCCTGCCCCGGTGGCAGCACCGCCTGATACAGATCCAGCACCCAGCGGTTGGCCGCGTCGCCGATGGCGTGGGTACAGAGCTGAAAGCCTGCCGCGTGCACCCGCTGGGCGATAGCCAGGGTCTCGGCCCAGTCTAGCAAGGCCAGGCCAGGATGGCCAGGATCATCGTGATAAGGCTCACTGAGCCAGGCCCCGCGCGAGCCGAGCGCCCCATCGGCAAAGAGCTTAAAGGCCCCCAGGTGCAGCCAGGGATCGCGCGATGGGCCCATCGGCAGGTAGCGGTCGAGGTGCTCGCTATCGGCGGGCAACATGCCAAAAACCCGCAATGGAAAGCGCCCTTTGGCTTGCAGGGCCGCAATGCGGGTGAGCGTATCGTGATCGAGCAGGGCATCGCCTACCGAGGTGAGGCCCACCGCCGCGCAGTCTTCAGCCGCTTTTTGCAAATACCGGTCCGTTTCCTCGGTACTCGGCTCTGGCACCTGCGCCCAGACCAACTCTTGCGCCCGGTCGATGAGCAGACCCGTGGGATGGCCCTGGGCGTCGAGCTCCACTTTGCCACCTCTCACGTGGCGGGGCCCCTCGAGGCCCGCCCGCCGTAGCGCCTCTCCGTTGACCACCGCAGCGTGGAGGTCGATGCGCTCCAGCAGCACTGGGCGATGAGGAAAAGCCTCATCTAGCAGCGCTCGATCCGGGAAGCGACCACCCGGCCAGGCGTTTTGGTCCCAGCCGCGCCCGATGAGCCACTCGGCGGGAGTATGTGCCGCGAAACGCTTCACCCGGGCCACCATCTCCCCTTGGCTGTAGCAGCCGCGCAAATCCACTTCAAATTGGCTGCGACCATAGCGTAGTAGGTGGCAATGCGCATCAATTAGGCCCGGGTACACCGATTTTCCAGCTAGGTGCCAGCTTCGCTCAGGGCGCAGGCGGCCTAGCAACTCCTCGCTGCTCCCTACCGCCACGATGCGACCATCCCGCCAGGCGATCGCCTCTGCAACGGTAAATGGCTCATCGACGAGGTATACCCGACCGTGACGGAGTAGCCAATCGACTTGCATAAAGGGGATGGGATGAAGAATGGGTGATTGCCATGGCCAGTCATGTAGGTGATGAGTCGAGGGCTACGCCCCAGGCTGCGGCTAGCATATCACGCACGTAGGGATGCAATTGTGCCTGCAAAGAAGCCGTAAAATCCTCACGGCGAAGCCAAGTAGGGCGCTCGTGGAAGTCGTCGAGCTGCAAATTGCCATGTCCCTGGGCGGCAGACATCAGTTGGAGTGTGTCGGTACCCCGCCCGTGGCCAAAGGGCTCCGTGTGAAAAAGGGTACGAGCGGTGCCGAGCCAGCGCAACTCGCTGAGGTCGAGTTGACATTCTCTTTTGACGCACTCACGCAGCGAATCTTCAGCCGACCAGCCTCGGAGCATGCGCCCCCCGATGGGCCAGAGAATGTCCCGGGCGGGGTGGTTGCGGCGGCGAATGAGGAGCAGGGCCTCGTCTTGTTCGATCAGCACGTCGTGGCAGCAGATCACCAGCCCGCCATGCGCGGCGGCGTAGGTTTCATCAGGAAGCAAATCTGCTTGGAGCAAGGAAGAAGGCACGGGGCCGTGTTCTACCCAGTATTCTTGCACGGGAAAGTTGGTTAAGAAGCGTTTAGGTCAGCCATAGCACCCCGCATGAAGCCTTCGCGTAATTGAGCGGCCTCCGTTCGCACCCAAGCTTCCACCTGCTCGCGCAATTGGTCGCCGTCCTCATGGCGCATGGGGGGCCCTACCGACACCCGCAGCGGGGTGCGGGGCTTGCCAAAGGTGCGAAAAAAGTGAGGCAAAAAGGTATCATCGCCGACGAAGGCATCTTCGGGATAGGCATATTCCATGGCTACCGGTACGATGGGGATCTCCCCGCCCGCCGCCACGTGAAATATCCCCGGTCGGAAAGGTTTGATCTCAGGAGCCTGCGCGGTGGTACCTTCGGGATACACCAGGATCGAGTAGCCTTCTTCCAGGCGACGCTTGATCTCAGCGCGGGTCTTTTTGCGGCTCTCGGGGTCGCTGCGATCCACAAATACCGTGTGTACCACTCGACAGCAAAAGCCAATCAACGGCCAGCGGCTGACTTCGATTTTGGCCACGAAGGTCACGAAGGTAAAGGCCGGAAAGGGCACCACATCGATGTAGCTGCGATGGTTGGGCATGATCAGGGTGTGCTCTTCGGGGAAGCGCCCCCGCAGTTCCAGCTCGATGCCCAAGAGCGGGATCATGGTGTGTGCCCAGGCCCGAAAGACGGGTGCGATGATCTCAGGCTTTTGCCGATTGAAGGTAAAGAGCAGCAGCGACGCGAGCCCATACAACAGGGTGATGGGCAGAAAAGTGATGAAGCGCAGCAGTGCGGGCGTGTCTGCGTCGGGCAGCGATTCGCGTTGC
>CAYVAP010000783.1:0-2544 GCA_964449365.1 uncultured Bacteroidia bacterium | reverse complement strand
TACCTCATGGCCTGCGGTTAGGGCCAACTTTTCCCCCTCTCACTCGTTGACTTTTCGTATATTAACCTGTATTTACAAATCGCGGGATTGCCGTCAAAGCGGGGTCAATTATATATTATTGATATGCAAATTCGCCTTAGATCTTGCTTACTGTTGCTGGGATGGTGCTTGTCGCAAGCTGCTCTCCTGGCTCAAAGCCCTTATCCCTTTTCTCAAAAAGTGGCCTGGGAAACAGTGAGCACCGATAACATTCGCGTATATTATCACCGGGGAGAGCAAGAAGCCGCTGAGCGCGTGGCGCGCTATGCCGAAGTGGCTCGCTATGAGCTGGGCTTGACCCTGGACTATCGCCCGAAAGGGCCACACCACCTAGTCTATTTGCCGCAACAGGAGGCGGGGCTATTTGCGCCCTTTGACTACCAGGACGCCGAGCCCGATCCGGGCGTATTTCAACTGCCTCAGCGCTTTCAGGTGGTGATACAACCTGCCACGCACGCCGATCTTTACCGGGAGGTAAAGCGGCAGATGGCCCGCAACCTTTTGCGGGAATTTACCTACGGCCATACGCTAAACAACATTTTGCACAAGCAGGTGCTGTTTTACGACGCCAAATGGCTCATGGAAGGATTGGCGGATTTTTTGGGCGAAGGCTGGACTTATCAGGACGAGCGACACCTCAGCACCATGACTAGCTACGAGTGGCTCAACCTAGCTCAGGAAGGCAGCGGGCCGCTGCACAAGTCTGCCCGCAAGTCGATCTGGTATTACATCACCAATGAATATGGCGAGCAGAAAATCTCAGAGATCATTTATCTGGTCAATATCTCCAACTCGATCGAGTCGGGGATCATCTCGGTGCTGGGCGTGACCCTCAATACTCTCACGGATCAATGGCAGCAGTATATGGAGGCTCTCTTTCGCACTCAGGAAAAAGGGCGCACCCAGGTAGCTACTTTGGGCGATGCGATCCGCTTGCCCCATCAAGCTGGGCAAAGTCCCCTTTCGTTTGCCTTTCATCGCCCGAGCCATCAGGTGGCGGTTTTTTTCGAAGAAGATGGTGAGCAGCAACTATGGCTCTACGACCTCGAAGGCCGAAGCTACCAGTCTACCCCGATCAAGTCAGGGATCAAGCGCCAAAATGCGAGCCGATTCACCCATGCGTCGCCGATCGCGTGGAGCCACGACGGCAAAACCCTGGCCACCACCGTATACCAGCAGCAGGGCTATCGGTTGGCTTTTTGGGATCGCCCCACCGGAGAGGTGACTTACGTAGACCTTCCCAGCGAGATTGATGCGATCCGCGATATCGCCTGGGCCTACCACGATGATCGCCTGGCTTATGCGGTGCAGCACAAGGGACAAACCGACATCTGGCTGGGTAAGCCGCGCGGCAAGGACTTGGTACCCCTCACCGACGATGTGTTTGATGACCTGGACCCTGTCTGGAGCCTCGACGACCAGTTTTTATTTTTTAGCTCTACGCGTGATCGTGTCCATGCCGACCCGGCTCAGGCTCGCTGGTCTACTCACCAGGGCTTTTTCGACCTCTATCGCTTTGACCTCAGCGACGAGGGCTCGCGCAAACTGAAGGCCATCACGCGTACCCCTTTCGTGGACGAGCGCGATCCCTTTCCGCTCAATAGCTACGAGCTCATCTACCAAACCAATGAGTCTGGCATCACCAATCTAGGCAAAATCAATGTCTTCACCCAGGCGCGATCCCACCTGAGCAACCTAGCCGTGGGCTTTGATGCCTACCAAGCTGATGAAAAACAGCTCATGGTCCATCAGTCGCTCAAGGGACAGGCAGAACTGTTTTGGCTGCCGCTCAGCAGCGTATCTACGCGTCGCAAGCCCGAGCCCACCCTGCTGCGTCTGGCTTACGACAACCGATACCGCATAGCGGCCAAAGCCCGCCAGAAAGTGGCCCAGTTGGATAGCGTCGAGCAGGTCATCAGTCCCGAGCCCCTCGCGCAGATGCCGCAGCCTGAGTCGGCAGAGCCGGCAGCCACCCCATCGGACTCTGAGCCAGAAGTGGAGCCAGAGCCGGAGGTTACGAGCGACGATTCGCAGCCAGTGAGGTACTATATCTTCGATGAGGAAACCGATCCCTACGAAGTACGTCGGCCAGAACCTAGCCGCCCTTCGAATCGCGCGCCCCAAAGGGCGAAGCAGCAAAATCGTGCTTCGAAGATCATCGCCACGGTATTTGGCCAAGAGCCTGCCCCGCAGATAGGGCAAATAAAGGTCAAGCGCGACCGCAAGCCAGACATTCCCTGGAAGGCCGATTATCTGGGCCTCAACTTACACTTTGACCCCTTTGCTCGCTTGGGTACCGAGTTTACCCTGGGCTTTTCGGATATGTTCAATGAGCATCGGCTCCAGTTCCGGATGATTCCCTATTTTAGCCTCAACCAATTCGAATCGGATCTGCGCTATACCTATGGCCGAGGCTACATCGACTGGTTTGGTCAACTGGGTATCTCTACCCTTCCAGTCTGGTCGCTGATGCGATGGTCACCGGCACATAGGCTGGGCCTTCAG
>CAYVAP010000782.1:0-2547 GCA_964449365.1 uncultured Bacteroidia bacterium | reverse complement strand
GTTAAGGTTGAAAGTTCGAAGTTGAAGGTTAAAATTTAAAAGCAAATTTAGTAACAGTGAACAATTAACATGGATCAATGAACAGTATAAACCGCTGCTCATCAAGGCATTCGCCTTTCAAAAGGGGGAAGTTATTTTTCTCGCGTTACTTAGCCGCTGGGACGGCCACTGAGTGAGCCAAGAAGAACGGAAGGTACATGCTGTACCTGACTACCTTATACTCTTATTCCCTTATACCCCTGACCGTTCATATAGGTGGGCCAACCCTTCGTTTTTCATTTGGTACTTTGCTTTATCTATCAACCTTACCTTATGTGGCGCATTGATCTTCTTCGTCTGAAACTGTGGGTACTGCTAGGGCTCAGCGGACTGATGGGGGGCTGCTCGGTCAACTTCAACTTCACTGGCACGGGCTCGGTAGATACCTCACTGGAAACGCTCTCGGTGGCTAATTTCAGCAATGAAGCACAAATTGTGGTGTCTTATTTAGCTCAGGAGGTAACTGATCAACTGCAGCAGCGCTTTCTCAATCAGTCGCGGCTCACCCTGACCTCAGGGGCGGCTGACGTAGAACTGAGCGGTAGCGTTACGCGCTACACCATCCAGCCGGTGGCCATTCAGGGGGGCGATCAGGCCGCCCAAAGCCGCCTGACCATTGACGTACGGGTGGTCTACGAAAACAACGTCGACCCCAACGATAGTTGGGAAAATACCTTCAGCAGCTTTGTCGACTTCGATTCCGAGATCAACTTTTCCAGTGAAGAAGCGAGGCTGATCGACGAGGTGCTGGAGCAAATCACGCAAGATGTGTTTACCAAGTCGATTGGGAAGTGGTGAGGGGCAAAGCTTGCCCTGAGATCGAGGCCAGTGTCTTTGATCTGGTCAAAGTTGCCATTCGTCGAAAAAGAAGGCCCCAAAACTGCATCGCAGCTCGATAGGGCTTATCTTAATCGGCTAAGTCGTTGCGATCTCGCGGTGAGAGGTCGGCTACGAATCACCCAATCCGAACGACCTTGTCCGTCGACCTTATCCACCATCCCCTCTGGCAATCGCCTCTGTTGCGGCAGCGCTGGCTGCGGCACCTGGGGTTTTGGCTGGGGTACGTGTCCTTTTTTGCCTTGGTCGGAGAAGGTGATCTCAATGCTCTGGCGGACGCATTTGTAGCGGAGCTGGTGCTGCTGCCGGTGAAGATGGTCACGGTGTACCTCACGCTATACCTGCTAATTCCTCGGCTGCTTCTGAAGAGTCGGCTGGCCTGGTTTGCCGCAGCGGTGGTACTGCTGCTCTTGGTGGCGGCGATTTGGCAGCGAGCCATGATTTACTACGTGCTGTATCCATGGCAATACCCTGGCGTACCGGTGGGCTACTTCATCAATCTGAGCCAGATTATTCGGTATGGGCTCACCATCCTGACAGTGCTGTTATTGGCCTCGGCGATCAAGATTGGGGAGTATTGGTATCGAGATCAGCAGAAAACCAAGGCCATGGCCAAGGCACGGCTAGAGGCGGAGCTGAAGTTTCTCAAGGCGCAGATTCACCCTCATTTTCTGTTCAACACCCTCAACAACCTCTACGCGCTGACGCTGCAAAAGTCTGACCGTGCGCCCGAGGTGGTGCTGCGCTTGTCGAGCCTGGTCAACTATATGCTGTACGAAGCCAGTGTGCCTAGTGCGCCTTTGGCCAAGGAGATCGAGACCATGCATGACTACATCGCGCTGGAGCGCATCCGCTACGGCGAAGGGCTGGAGATTTTCTTTGACGTGTCGGGCGAAATCAATGGCGCCTACCTCGCCCCCTTGTTGCTGTTGCCTTTCATCGAAAACAGCTTTAAGCACGGCGTGAGCGACGAGTTGAGCGACAAGTGGATCAGCCTCAACCTCAACGTCAGCCCTCCATATCTCACCTTCAAGGTGGAAAACAGCCGGAGTCCCCGCCGCTCTGAAGCAGCCTCGCCTGACTACACCGGGGGCATCGGGCTCAAAAATGTGCGCCGCCGCCTGGAATTGCTATACCCGCAGCAACATGAGTTGTCCATTCATGAAGATGAACACAGCTATTTGGTCGTTTTGCGCTTGCAGTTGGATGCGATCAAGCCCCCAGCGCCGAAGCCCCATCCCCGCCAGTCTGCTTCCTCCCTCTTATATCCCTCCTGAATAATTGGGAAGCTGCCTTTTTTCACCTCAATGTTTCCTTTTCCATGCATATCCGCTGCCTGATTGTAGACGATGAACCCCTCGCACTCGATGTGCTAGCGGCTTATATCGACAAAATCGACGACCTACAGCTAGTGGGCCGCCTCGACAATGCCATCGAAGCCTTCAACTTGTTGAACCGCGAACCGATCGACCTGCTCTTCCTGGATATTCAGATGCCCAAACTCACGGGCATCGAATTGCTCCGCAATATCTCCCATCCGCCGCAGGTGATTTTTACCACTGCGTACCGCGACTATGCCCTGCAAGGCTACGAACTCGATGTGGTGGATTACCTGCTCAAGCCGATTTCTTTCGAGCGATTTTTGCGCGCGGTCAACAAGGTCTACCATAC
>CAYVAP010000781.1:0-2548 GCA_964449365.1 uncultured Bacteroidia bacterium | reverse complement strand
AAAGTGCCTGATACCCTTGTACCTTATTTCCCTCATACCCCTGACCGTTCATACAGGTGAGTAAAGATAGCCGCTTGGGCGGCCACTGAGTGAGCCAACCGGAACGGAAGGTAAATGCTGTACCTGACCACTTTATACCCTTATTCCCCTGACCGTTCATATAAGTGAGCTTCGGCCCAAAAACTTACGCCACGGCCTTAGCTGATGTAAGGGAAGTGGCTCGGTTTTCGTTATAGGTAAAACGCTGCTAGTGATAGAAGTTCGGCATTTCATCAAGCAGCAAAATGTTCCCTTTTGGGAAATTTGCTAATAATTGATGGATAGGTAATTACCTGTGCCATTGCTGTTTCCATTAGGTAGTGAACCACGACGATAGGGCGTCAAGCCAGGCCACAGATACGCGGTCTGTTCCGCAGTCAGTTTTTTCCAGGTTGGTCAAAGAGGTCATTTATTTTTTCTCTTTTTTAGGGAAAATCTTACAAGGGTGGTCTAATTTTTGAACGATTAGCTAGTAGTATGATGTCGAACTCGTGAGGATAGGTTCAGCGTCATTTGCACTGGTTCACAGACTCAAACGACAACGATTATCGCAATTTACTTACTATTGCTTGGTCTTGCCTGCTCTGTGATCCTGTGTGCTTTGACGAAAGGTGTCTAAGGCTAAGGATACAATTATGTATAAATCAGGGGTACTTGTTTGGTATGGTGTGCTTACTCTCTTGTTTAGTTGGGGGGGGAGTAGCTCGCTGATGGCGCAATCTGGGGCGGAGGCTGCGTTGCCCCCTCACGAGCGTGCCTATCAAACCGATCCGATCTACCGGGCGGCTACCGACTCGCTTGACGCGATGCTCGCGCGCATGGCGATGAGTGGGGGCTATACCCGCGACGATACAGCGGGCATCGTCTACACCATTCCGGTGGTGGTGCACATCATGCATCTGCCTAATGAGGAAGAGCCAGCCGAATATTCCTCGAATCCTACCGATGAGCAGATCCAGGCGGGTATCGCGCAGCTCAATGCAGCCTTCAGAAATGAAGGCTATTTCGCCGGTGGCCCTTTTCACACCAATGCTGCGGCCTACGTGCAAAGCATCGATACGCGTATCCAATTTTGCCTTGCCCAAACTGATATCAACGGCGCCCCTACCACTGGAATCACCCGCACGGCGACGCCGCTGAGCGACCTCGACGTACGCGATCCCTGCGACAACCAACAATACGAAGAAGACTGCCTACGCGCCCTTCGCCTTTGGAACCCCGAAAACTACCTCAACCTTTGGCTGGTCAACCACATATGCGACGGCGGTGACTCTGACAATTGTACTCGCAAAGGATTTGCCTATGGCCCCTCTGCCCATGGATCGGATATCGATGGGATAGTGATCGAAAGCGATTATTGGGGTACCGACGAAAGCATCGCTGCGGTATCGGTGCGGTATTTTGGCTATTACCTGGGGCTCTATGACACCTACCGCACCCTGAGCGACAACTGCACCAACGATAACTGCCTCCTCGAAGGCGACCGGGTCTGTGATACGCCGCCCGACGCTACGCCGGGTGGGGCCATTTGTGGTCAGACCATCAATACTTGTAGCTCCGATGGCTTGAGCGTAGGCCCCAACCCTTTTGCTGGGGTGGACGTGGAGGATATGTATGAAAATTTTATGGATGGCGGCGACCCTGCCTGCAAGCGGGTGTTTACACCGGGGCAGATGTTTCGCATGCGGAAGTCCCTGATCGAACAGCGTGCTAGCCTGCTCAACTCGAATGCCTGCCAATCGCAGGGGCCAGATCTGGCGATCATCGATTTGCTACAACCTGCCCTGACTGTTTGCGAGCCGCTCATCACGCCCAAGGTGCGCATCGTCAACACGGGCGATACCACCATCGAATACATCCGCCTGGAACTGCGCATCAACCAAGTGGCAACCAACATAGAGATCGGGGAGGTCTTAGCCCGTGGCGATACAGCCGACTTTAGCCTAGGCCCACAGTTGATCAGCTCCGGCGGTAACTTGATCTCGATCAAGATCCTCAGCGTCAACGATGGCCTCAAAACCCTCACCCATGAAGATGAAGCCCTCACCCAAGGGGTCATTAGGATCGACGAGCAGGCCGAGATTGACGCCTTTCCATATTGTACTGATTTTGACCTGGGCATGGTGCCGCTAGAGTGGACCGTAGGGGACCCCGATCAGGTAGTGGCGATGCGACCAGCTCCTTGGGCTGGCTGCCAAGGCGATACGACCAACTACCTCCTAGCCTATGATGCCTTGACGCCTTGGTTTAATCAAGACCTCGGAGCCAATCGCCTGGGTACCCGCGACTATCTGGTCAGCCCAGTGCTAAACCTGGCAGACTACGGTCGCATTACCGCTTCTTTTGACTTGGCGTTTCGAGATATCTCTGGCAAGGCCGACCTGCAACTGCGTATTCTGGCCGGTAATCCCTGCGGAGGACCATTCACCACCATATACAACAAGGCTGGGCAGACTATCAATGGCGACCTCAACAACCAACTGAACGGCCCCATTGCACTACCGAATAT
>CAYVAP010000780.1:0-2557 GCA_964449365.1 uncultured Bacteroidia bacterium | reverse complement strand
GTAGTAGACGCCTAACTGCCAGGACTGATTGGGCGTGGCCAAAACATCGTAGTTAAAGTAGGATCCCCCCCAGGCAGCCGTGATGTTGGGATCATTGGCCGAACGAGTGCCCTGAGTGCGAATCCGGTCAGCTTTTCTTGCCCACCAAACTTGGAATTGACGTCGTTGATTTTTAACCTCAATGTAATAGGAAATGTTATATACGCAACCTGAGGGTGAGCAAAATAACAAAATCGATTCATCATACAAAGTTCCTTTCATGCGACGCTTTGGACTATTGGCATAGTTATCTACGCACCCAAAGGATACCCTAGTGCTTTGCGGGCTTCTCTCTGTACGGTAGATTTCGTGCATTTCTGATCCTTCAGGAAGTGCCTCCTTCCATTTCAACTGGCGTAGCCGCTCAATCTGGCCTTGAGTGGGGGATTCCATGACCACTTGATAATCTCTAAATTGGCGATAGACACGATTGCCAATCTGCATCATGCCGTGCTCATTAAGAAGGCGCAAGAAAAGAGGATTGCTTACGTGCCGCTCTATCTCCATTTCTCGAGTGGCGGGATCTTCTAATTCCAAAAAGTACAGATGCTCATACCCATCGACCGATTCATTTTCTGCCATCTGTTCTAAGGCTGTCTCGGGAACATTCTGGTAGGCCTCATACAAAGATGTAAATCCTTCAAGGGAAGTCATGGCTTCTTCCCAGATTACTGATGAGGCTTGACTCTGCTGGAAAAAAATACTCACTTTCTGGAAGTAGGCCTGGTCGTCGGGAAGAACCAGTCGACCATCCACCAAACTAATCTCGGAAAGGGGGGAATCCTTTTCTTTTAGAGGGGAATTATCGACTTCATTTGGCAATGATGAGGGCGGCGCTACTGATTCTGGCGAGCAGGCTGCAACTACCCAAAGAAGCACAATGAATGCTTTCGATAGCTTTTGATAGCTTTTGATAGCTTTTGATAGCTTTTGATAGCTTTCATAAGATCAATTGTTTATAAATTTAAAATTTCAAAAGTAAATGTACTATAAAAAAAGAAGGTCGGAATGATTTACATCATTTTTTCTTCGATTTCTTTTTTGCCCTGTCCACCTCACCTGTATGAACGGTCAGGGGTATAAGGGAATAAGGTATCAGGGTATCAGGCACTTTGGTCAGCCCCCCACATATTGGCTCACTCAATGGCCGCGCCAAGCGGCTATCTTTACTTTCAACCTTGAACGTTAAACCGCGAAACTAATGGCTAGCTCGCCAATCATTTCGGAAAGAAGGTTTCTATCAATGAGCTCGATCTGACCATCGACAGCCTGCAAGCCAGCCTCGACCAGACCACCGATGCCAGTGGGCAGCCCCTGCTGTTCACCAGCACCAACGGCGACGCCTACCAGTGGGTAGCCTGCCAGCAGGGTTTTGCGCCGATCAGTGGGGCCACCGCTCCCACCTTTCAGCCTGCCAGCAGCGGCGACTACGCCGTGGTCATCATCCGCAGCAACGGCTGCACCGATACCTCGCAGTGCCTCAGCGCCGTGGGTGTGGGCATGCCTGCGACACGCACCGCGCAGGTACGCGTCTTTCCCAATCCCAGCCGCAACCAGGTTTGGGTCCAAACCGACCAGCCTTGGCGAAGGGCCACCTTCACCCTCTACGACGCGCAGGGCCGTAAGCTGTGGCAGCGGCGAGACGTCTCCGGCGATAAGATGACGCTATCCGTGGCGGCCTACCCCGCCGGGCTGTACTGGCTGCACTGGCAAGGCGAGCATCAGGAGGGAAGGGTGGCGATGGGGCGGTGGTGATGAAGAGGCAGATTCGCGTCGGGCTACCCCAGAGTGGCGCGGATTGGGAATCCGCCGAGAAGCCAAAGGTGGATCTTTACCAGAGTACCACTGCGGGCCACGTTGCATGCTCACACCCTCGCCATCACATCTTCCAGCAGGCCCACTGAGCGACGCCAACTGAAGTGCTCGCGTACGTAGCTCATCCCTGCGAGACCGATCTGGCTGCGGCGCTCGCCGTCGGGCAGCAGGGCCAGGATTTGTTGAGCAAACGCGGGGGCGTCTTCGGCTAGCAGGATCTGCGCTTCGGCCTCAGCTCCGATGGCATTGTTGACCATAGGGGTGGTGAGGCAAGGGCGACCCAAGGCCATGGCTTCGAGGATTTTGTTTTGCTGCCCACTGCCTGTAAAGAGCGGAGCCACCAATAAGCGCCCATCTAGGTAGGCGCGGCGGATATCTTCTACCCAGCCAGAGACCTCCACCGGGGCTTGCTGCGCCAGGGCTTTGACCTCGGCGCTGGGGCGAGCCCCGGCGAGCAACACGCTGGTGTGGGGGCGCTCGGCCCAAACCAGGGGCATCACCTGCCCTACCAGATAGCGAGCGGCCCGCACGTTGGGAAAGTAGCCCATATTACCCACAAAGACAAGGTCGTAGCGGGGCTCGGGGGATAGCTCAGGCGGGGTAAAAAAACTCAGGTTGATGCCATTGGGCACCACCTGGATGCGCTCCGGAGCCGCTACGGGCAGATGGGCGCGATCCAGCTCCGAGATAATGGTGTGGGTGT
>CAYVAP010000779.1:0-2570 GCA_964449365.1 uncultured Bacteroidia bacterium | reverse complement strand
ATCGTCGACATCTTCGTCAGCTCTTTTGAGCTGTACCTAGGGCCTGACTCCACCGAGCAGACCCAATTGTTGCTAGAACTAGTGCCGACCAGCCGCGAGGTCCGCGGCCTCTATCCCTCGCTCTCGATGGAGCAGTCGGTCTACGACGACGTCAAGCTCATCAACTCCTTCGGCCACGCCATCTACCGCAAGGGGGTGCTATACACCAAGCGCGGCAAGAGCGTCTTCCCGGTTCACATGCCGGATTACAAAGACTTCGAAGGGAAAACCAATCGGACGCGAGGCGAACATCAAGAATACCTAGAGCCCATCGACGCCGAGCGCCTAGTGGTGGTGCGTTATTCTCAGCAAAGTCCGCTGGAGATCCTGACCACCTTCTCTTTCATCTTTTACTTTTTCAGCATCGGTAGTTTGATACTGATCGGTTTGCCTGTGCTGCTGATGCGCGCCATGCGTACCCATCCGCTGGGCCATCCCATTCCACTGCGGGACAAAATTCGCTTGGGACTGATCAGCATCTCGGTGATGCCGATGCTGGTGATCATGGCTTTGCTGTATCCCTTTGTCTCGGATCGCTATCACGAGGAGGCCAAAGAAACCCTCAGCGAGGAGACCTTGCGAATCCTTTCGGCGATCGAGCCGGCCTACCACGCGGTGCTGCGCGATCCCCTACATCGGATTTCGACCCTGCGGGACTTTCGCCAGATGATCCGCAACCTCGAAGGAGTGGTAAGCAACGACATCAACGTCTTCGACCGAAACGGGGTGCGCATCGCCACCACCCAGCCCCTCATCACCGAGCTGGGCATTCGTACCGACCTCATGAATGAAGTGGCCCTCGATAGCCTGCGTCAGGCAGGCCTTTCAGATCTGGTGGTGCGAGAGAAAATCGGCAACCTGGAATATCTCTCAGGCTACCGACCCATTTTGGGCAAACAGGGCATTCCGGTGGGCTTTGTCAATGTGCCCTACCTGGGCCGCCAGGATCAATTGCAGGAGCAGGTGGTCAACTTTCTCTCCTATCTGGCCAACATCTACCTACTGGCATTTTTGATGATCAACGTGGTCGCCGTGGGCATCTCTAGTACCATCACCAAGCCACTTACCCTGGTTCAGCAGGGCCTTTCTGCTACCACGCTAGGCAACGTCAACCAGCACATCGATTATCAGTCGAAGGACGAAATCGGGGCCATCGTCAAGGCTTACAACCAGATGATCACTCAGCTAGAGCAGAGCGAGCAAAAGCTGGCCCAGAGCGAGCGCGAGATGGCCTGGCGCCAGATGGCTCGACAAGTCGCCCACGAGATCAAAAACCCGCTGACGCCCATGCGTCTCAACATCCAGCACCTCATGCGAGCCTGGAAAGAACAATCTCCCCGCCTGGAAAAGATGTTCCCCAAGGTGATGACCTCGCTCATGGTGCAGATCGACTCGCTGGTGCGCATCGCTAATTCGTTTCACGAATTTGCCAAAATGCCCGAGCCGAACAAGACCCACCTTCGCCTCAACGAAGTGCTGCTAGAAGTGGTAGACCTCTATACCCAATCGGAAGGGGCTATCTGGCTAATCGACATTCCACAAGCGCCCTTCTGGACCCATGCCGACCGTGATCAGTTGAGCCGTTGCTTCAACAATATCATCAAGAATGCCCTGCAATCGCTCGAAGACAATGGCATCATCCATGTGTCGATGCGTACCTTCGAAGACAGGGCCCGAGTAGAAATCAAGGACAACGGCAAAGGCATGTCGCCCGAAGTGCAGAAAAAAATCTTCGAACCTAGCTTTTCTACCAAAACCTCCGGCATGGGCCTGGGGCTGGCCATCGTGCGCCGCATCATCGAAAACGCTGGTGGTAGCATCTCTTTCCGCAGCGAAGAAGGCGTCGGCACCACCTTTTTTGTCGAACTACCTCACGTGGAGGCACCTGCCCCCAAGCCCAAAGATCAGCCCAACGCCTAAATCCGCAGCTTGATCATGTGAAAAGAGCATAGGGAAAATACCGACAGCATCGGATGAAAGACATGAAACGGCTGAAAAACGTGGAATGACAACCCCATCAAACAGAACACCCTAGTGCTTGCGGAACAAAGAATTTTACCAGTAGCGCCTTTGGAATTACGTAATTGACCATTCTAAATTCGTATCAGACTCTGATCGGCAGAGCTTGAAATGGCAAATCACGAATTACAAATTCCGAATTTCGAATTAAGCCCACTAGCCCCTCATATTGGTTCCCCGTTCATGCTCATCCCTTCAGGCGGGTAAGACTTACCCAGAGGTTGACTTGGTGGCAGGGCAAATAAGACTGATCGTTGTAATACCCAATTTTGGAATCATTCAACGACCAAACTATGAGGTCCTTGCTCTACCTTTTACTGTTGCTGATGGTGGCGTGGATAGGGCCCTTAGAGGCCCAGCAGATTTCTTACCAGATCAGCTATCACCCGGCGGCGGGCAACCCTGGCCATCTCAACCAAGAAGATGACTTCAACGCCGCAGGCTGGACGATGATCACCCCTGGCGGATTGAGCAGCAATCAATGGTCGGGGGCCATTTCGCTACCCTTCACC
>CAYVAP010000778.1:0-2571 GCA_964449365.1 uncultured Bacteroidia bacterium | reverse complement strand
AAGACAGCATCCTCGTGGTCTATAGAGACGGTAGCTATGAGATGACCAACTTCGAATTGACCAATCGCTACGACCCGCAAAAGGTGATGGTAGTCGAGCAATTTGACCCCGAGACGGTAATCACGGCGGTGCATTACGACGGCAAAAACAAGGAGTACTACGTCAAGCGCTTTCAGGGGGAGACTCGCACCCTGGACAATCCTTTTACCGTCATCAGCGACGCGCCCCACAGCAAGCTGGCGGCGGTATCCACCGAGTCTGCGCCGCACATCAGCTACAAAGCCTCCACGGGCAAAGGCAACGAGAAGGAAGAGGTAGCCGTCAACTTAGCCGAGTTTATCGACGTGAAGGGCTGGCGCGCCATGGGCAACAAGCTCGACCGCCGCAAAGTGACGGGCGTGAAGCAGATCGAAGGCGAGCAGCCCGAAAGCGCCAACGAAGACGAGAACCAGGCCTATGCCTATGGCTCTCTCAAGACGGGCGACACCGTGGAGTGCAAAGATGATGACCTGAATAACGGTCAGGGAGAGCTGTTTTAGGAGATGGGGGAGGGGGCTTTTTGATCGATTGAGGAGGAAAAGGGGTTTCGTCGAGACCCAAGCTTACCCTTTGAGTAAGCTATGTCGTATATTCATGTGTTCTCAGTATTCTGAAACTTTTTCGAGTCATGCGCTACCTCGATCCCAAAAACGACCTGACCTTCAAGAAGATCTTCGGGCAGCATCCGAAGATTCTCATGGATTTGCTCAACAATTTGCTGCCACTGGAGCCTGGGCAGTTAATCGAGCAGATCGAATATCTATCGCCCGAACAGGTGCTGGACATCCCGCTGTTCAAAAACAGCGTGGTAGATGTCAAATGTACCCGTCAAAAGCCTACGTGCGACAGCTTACGCGAGGGCAGAAGTATAAGGGCTTGGAGCCGGTCTACGCCCTCAATTTGGTGGATGATGTGTTTCTCCCTGGTGAGAAGTACTATCACCACTATCAAATCGCTAACCTCGAAAACCCGCAGGATTTATTTCATGATCTGACCTTCGTGTTTGTCGAACTGCCTAAAATCACGGCGGATAATCTGCCTCCGGAGTTGGATCGGGCTTTGTGGTTGCGATTTTTCCGAGAGATCAAGGATGGACAAGAAGAAACTCCCGAGGAACTGCTACAAAACGAGCAGATCCGCGAGGCGCTCCATCAGTTGCAGGAAAGTGCTTTTTCCAAAGCCGAGCTGGAATACTACGATCAGTATTGGGATTCGGTCAGCAGGGAGCGTAGCATTCGCTATGATGCTCAGATAGAAGGCCTGGAGAAAGGGATGGCGAAAGGCATGGAAGAAGGCATGAAAGAAGGCATGGAAAAAGGGATGGAGAAAGGCATAGAAAAAGGCATGGAAAAGGAAAAGCAGCTTCGCATCCGTAAAGCGCTGAAGCGAGGGAAACTCACTCACGAAGAAATAGCCGAAGATTTTGACGTGCTTTTGTCTGAGGTCAAACAATTGGCCGAGCAAATCTAGGCGAGACCGTAAAACACTCCGTAAAAACACCCAGCGAAAGTGTGTCGCTGGATGAACAGAGAAAAATTTGCTGCTTGAAACATCATTTTGTTCCAGCGGTTGATGGGATATATTAATCGTTTGCTTCACTGCTATCCACCTTCCCCACGCTCATGCGCATCGTCATCAAAACCCCTGTGCGCGGACATTACCGCGCTGTGATGGGTCATTTTACCCGAGAGCTGTTTGAGCAACTCTCGCCGCCGGGGGCCAAAGTCGAGCTGGTTCGTTTCGATGGCTCACGCCGCGGCGATGTGGTGCATATTCGACTCAAGCTACTAGGGCTGATCGAGCAAGACTGGATCAGTGAAATCACGGAAGACATCACGACCCCAGATCAAGCCTGGTTTGTAGACGAGGGGCGCACCCTCCCTTTCTTTTTGTCTCAGTGGCAGCATCGGCACGTGGTCGAAAAAGTCGATCCCGAACACAGCATCATCGTGGACGACATTCGCTTTCGCAGCCCCTTTCGTCTGATGGACTTTCTGCTGTACCCAGTGATGTATGCCCAATTTGCTTGCCGACGGCCAATCTATCGGCGCTTTTTCGGTAGTTAGTAAGAAGGTGGTCGAGGCATGTGTCGCAGGCGACACGCCTACCGACTGCGAATATCAAATCCCGAATCACCCTCATGAGCCGCTCCGAAGACCTGGGTCAAAAGCCTATCGGAAAATTGCTAGTAGAGCAGGCGCTACTAGCCGCCACTGGTATTTTCATCATGTCGATTTATGGGGTGGTCGATACCATTTTCGTGGGGCAATATGTCGGTGGCTTGGGCATCGCCGCTATCACGGTAGTGATGCCCATCATCTTACTGGTGTCTTCCATTGGGATGGCCATCGGGGTGGGGGGAGCCTCTATCATCTCCCGGGCGTTGGGGGCCAATAACCACCGCAAGGCCTGCCACACCTTCAGCAACATGGTGCTCGTCTCGCTGGTGTCGGCCCTGGTGATGATTCTGATGGTTACCATTTTTGAGGAAGAATTACTCTCCTTGTTCGGCGGTAAGGGAGACATTCTTGA
>CAYVAP010000777.1:0-2581 GCA_964449365.1 uncultured Bacteroidia bacterium | reverse complement strand
GGTCGGACGTGGCCGACTGTCGCATGTTGGCCTCATCGCCTTGAGACTGCACCTCTTTGCTGTCCTGCTGCGTATCCTTCTGATTCGCAGACTGTGATTCGCTGGTATCATCGCCACAGCTTGCCCAGAGCAAGGTCAAGGCGATCAATCCAAAGGTAGCAAGATGCTTCATGTGATTAAGAGGGATGGTTTTTGTGGTCAAACTAGAGAAAAAGGAAAACTATCTGCTGCGCAAAGTAGCAATTTTTTTAAACAGAAATATACTTCTAAGCCGAAGAGCCACCTCGCGATTTTTTGTCGTTCGCTCTAGCGATGTATATTCGTAATACGCTGACTGAGTCAGCCCTCATTTATCACTTACACTACTTATGACCTTCTCCCCTATCTCTCGCTGGTTGCTGGCTATGCTGCTCCTGAGCCTGTTCGCTTACGCCTGCTCCGAGCGCTCAACCGAAGCAGAAACGACCGAGCCGGAAGAATTTGCCTACCTGAGCGAGCAATTCGCCGATCTCAAAATTTTGCGCTATCAGATTCCCGGCTTTGACGAGCTACCGCTCAAAAAAAAGCAGCTTATCTACTACCTCTACGAAGCCTCGCTGGTCGGCCGCGACATCATGTACGACCAAAATTTCAAGCACAACCTCAAGATCCGCCGCACCTTGGAGGCCATCATCGCGAGCGCCTCGGATGAGGGGGAGGAGTGGGAGTCGTTCATGACCTACGCCAAGCGAGTTTGGTTTGCCAACGATATTCACCACCATTACTCCAACGCCAAGTTGCGGCCAGCCTTTTCGCCGGAGTACTTTGCTGAGCGCGTGAGCGCCGCCGATGCGAGCCTGCTACCCCTCGCCGAAGGCGCAACCCCCGAGTCGCTGATCGCGGAATTGACCCCCATCATCTTCGACCCGACCATTGCCCCCAAAAAGGTCAACAAAGCCCCCGAGGTGGACATCGTGGCTACCTCGGCGGTCAATTTCTACGAGGGCGTGACGGAAGCCGAAGTAGATGCCTTTTACGCTGGCAAAAAAGACCCCGACGATCCTACCCCCGACAGCTACGGCCTCAACAGCAAGCTGGTCAAGGAAAATGGCCAAATCCGCGAGAAAGTCTGGAAGGTAGGCGGCATGTACGGCCCGGCCCTAGAGAAGATCGTCTATTGGCTAGAAAAAGCCATCCTCGTGGCTGAAAATGAGCAGCAGGCCAAGACCCTGCAACTGCTCATCGATTACTACCAGAGCGGCGACCTAGAGACCTTCAACCAGTACTGCATCGCCTGGGTCCATGACACCGCCTCAGACATCGACCTGATCAATGGCTTCATCGAAGTCTACAACGACCCCAAGGGCTACAAAGGTAGCTACGAATCGGTGGTGCAAATTCGCGACCCCGAGGCCAGCCAGCGCATCGCCACCATCAGCCGCGAGGCGCAGTGGTTCGAGGATCATTCGCCCATCATGGACGCCCACAAAAAGGCCAACGTCAAGGGCATCTCGGCCCGTGTGATCAGCGTGGCCGCCGAAGCGGGCGACGCCTCCCCCGCCACCCCCATCGGTATCAACCTGCCCAACGCCAACTGGATCCGAAAGGAGCACGGCTCCAAATCGGTCAACCTGGCCAACATCGTCAATGCCTACGAGGAAGCCAGCAAAAAGGCCGGCGGAGCGCTGAGCGAATTTGCGGCCAGCGAAGCGGAGGTCGAGCGGGTGAAAAAGTGGGGCTCCCTGGCTGATAAACTGCACACCGACATGCACGAAGTCATTGGCCACGCCTCGGGTCAGATCGAAGATGGCGTAGGAGAAACCAAAGAAACCCTGCGCAACTATGCCTCCACCATTGAGGAAGGCCGCGCCGACCTGGTGGCACTCTACTACATGCTCGACCCCAAGCTGGTCGAGATGGGCGTGATGCCCAACCTGGAGGTGGGCAAGGCTGCCTACGACGACTTCATGCGCAACGGTCTGATGACCCAACTGCGCCGCATCGAGCTGGGCGACAACATCGAGGAAGCTCACATGCGCAACCGCGCCTGGATTGCGTATTGGGTGCTGAAACCAGGGGCAGCAGACAACGTCGTGGAGCGCCTGGAGCGGGAGGGCAAGACCTACTTTCGCATCAATGACTACGAGAAGCTACGTGAACTCTTCGGCGAACTGCTACGCGAGGTACAGCGCATCAAGTCGCAGGGCGACTACGACGCAGCCAAGGCGCTGGTCGAGGGTTACGGTGTGCAGGTCGATCCACAGTTGCACCAAGAGGTGCTAGATCGATACGCCGCCCTCAACCTGGCTCCCTACTCCGGCTTCATCAACCCGGTGCTCAAGCCCGTGATGGAGGGCGACGCCATCACCGACGTGGTGGTCGAGTATCCCGATGACTTCACCCAGCAGATGCGGTATTACGGTGAGACATACAGCCATTTGCCGGTGGAGAATTAGGAACGCGAGAAGAATAACTTCCCTCATTCGGCTAGAGATCTCGTTCTAGATCAAGGAGGGGTAGTGAGAGGGTGAGACGGTGAGATAGTGAGATCCTGAGATGGTGAGATCCTGAGATAGTGAGACTTTGGGACGTACAATCTCTT
>CAYVAP010000776.1:0-2585 GCA_964449365.1 uncultured Bacteroidia bacterium | reverse complement strand
CTCATCTCAGCCACTCGGAAAGCTGTGCCAATCCTTTCAGATGAAGGTCGGCCAATGGGCACCAGAATCTTTTTCATAACTAGCGATTCTCAACAGCAGTCGACCACTGAGACGGCCTACAGGATAGCCAAAGCTCGCACGGAAACTTCGCTAGCTAAAAGTACCAAGTCAAAATATGAGATGACTTTTCGCAGCCAGATGGCTCATCTCAGCCACTCGGAAAGCTGTGCCAATCCTTTCAGATGAAGGTCGGCCAAGTGGCGCTCCTCGGGGGATAATGGCCTCGCACTGATCCAAACGGTGTACATGCCTACGTTTCTGCCAAATTGCAGGTCGCTCACCGAATCTCCAACCATGAGGCTGCGGCGAAAGTCGATGGTAGGGAAATCGCGCTTTGCTTGCCGGGCCATACCGATTCGAGGCTTGCGACATTGGCTAGGGTCGTCGGCATCGCTGCCGGCGCAGTGATAGATGCCATCGAGGCGCCCACCATGGGCTTCGATGGCGGCGTGCATACGCGCGTGAATGGCGTGTAAGTCTGATTCGGTCATCAGCCCCTTGTAGATCCCCTGCTGATTGGTCACGACCAAGAGACGGCCAAAACGATGGGCAAAAAGCGCCAATGAAGACAATACCCCTGGCAGAAACTCAAATTCGGACCAGTTTTTCACGTATTCGCCAATCAGGCGGCGATTGATTACGCCATCCCGGTCGAGAAAGAGGGTCCAGGTCGAATCGATGATCTTAGGGTCGAGCATAGCGCCAGGTCAGCGAGACGTGAGTTTCGCGGTTTAGGGTTCAGGGTTTGAAGTTCGAAGTTAAAAGTTTAAAGTTTAAAGTTCGTAGGGTTGTCCCGCAGGTGCAACCCCTGAGTGAGCCAATATGAACGGTAGGTAAACGCTGTGCCTGACCACCTTATTCGCTTATACCCCTGACCGTTCATATAGGTGAGTTTGAAGTTTGAAGTTCGTAGGGTTGTCCCGCAGGTGCAACCCCTGAGTAAGCCAATATGGGGGGCTGGCCTGTGCCGAAGCCCCCGCCTCTTATGCTCCTTTCATGTAGATGAGCCCTTATGATCGGTCATGGCCCAGAGAGGGCGCTCGTCCTTTGCGAATCTAAAGCAGTCAAAAGCCAGAAAGAAAGTGGCTCCTTCCCCCCATTCACTTTCGCACCATACCCGGCCATCCATGCGCGTCGCGTACTGCTGCACGATGGCTAGCCCCAACCCGGTAGAAGATTCTCCTCCAGTGGGCTTGGCCCGCAGGCGCTGAAACTTCCCAAAGAGCTTGGGCACATCTTGGGGGTGAATGCCTGGTCCTTCATCTTGCACAAAAAAGACGATTTTTTCGCCTTGGTAATAGCTCCCCAAGGTAATGCCTTTGCCCGCCGGAGAAAACTTAATGGCATTGCCGATGAGATTTTCAAAGATCTCGCGCATGAGGTTTCGGTCGGCCCACACCTCGCAATTTTCGGCGCTAGTGTGCCAGGTTACTCGGAGGTTTTTGCGGTCGAAGCTGGCCTGCATGCTTTGGGTGACCTCCTGCATCAGCTGTACCGGGGCCAGCACCTCCGGCGAGAGCGATAGGCCGTGGGTTTCCATAGCATTGAGGGCCAAGATACGATCGATGGTATTGGATAGGCGATCAGCAGCCGCAGCGATGCTTTGCTGGAAGCGCTGCACCAGTTTGTCGGCAGAGGGATGTAGCTCCATGAGTTGCTGATTGAGCGCCTGAATCTGGGTAACGGGGGTGCGCAAATCGTGAGTAAAAACTCCCAGAAGCTGGTTTTTTTCTTCGTGCAGTCGCAGCAGGTCCTCGTTTTTTTGGCGCAGCTCCTGCTGTCGGCTGTGTAGGAGCTGGTTGTGTCGCCGCTTTTGCAGATAGTTCACGTAAAAAAAGATGGCTATCATGAGCAGCACCAGAATCACGATGAGCAGAATGTTGCGCATGTCTCGGATGTAACTCAGTTGTTGCTCTTGCTGGGTTACGAGGAGTCTGCGCTCTACCTCCCATCTTTCCTTTTTATTCTCTAGATAAAAATCCAGTTCCTGGCGCAAAGCGGCTTGCAGCCCGGCCCTGTCCGTGGTGGAGTCCGACATATTTCTCACCCGCTTTTCATAGTGATAAGCGGCCTGATAGTCGCCCAGGCCAGCCATGGCCTCAGCCATGAGCAGGTAGCCATGCTCGATGTAGCCATCGATATGTTGCTCGGTACACACCTCGATGAGTGCCTTGGCATGATCCATTACCTGCCGCCAGTCTGCCTCGACTGCCGCTAGTTGCCCCAAGGTACGATGGGCGTGCAGCTTCGGCTCCCAGTAGTCGTTTCGATTGGCCAACGCTAGCGCCCCAAGCGCATAGCGACGAGCCTGGTCATAGCGCTGGTCTTCGAAGTGCACCTCGGCCAAGTGAAAGTAAGAATTGGCCAGCCCTAGCGAATCTCCCAGCTCTCGTTGCTGGCAGATCGCATCTTCGAGGCGGGCGACGCCAAAGCCCTTCATGCCCAGCGCGCGCTCCACTAAGCCCAAGTTGTTGAGCATGCGCGCCCGGGCCATGTCCACGCCCATCTATTCTTGCAGCGTGAGG
>CAYVAP010000775.1:0-2587 GCA_964449365.1 uncultured Bacteroidia bacterium | reverse complement strand
GGGTGAATCAGGTCATGGCTCAGCGGCTCGGGCTATAAGTAGCGGAGTTTGTGCGGCCTAAGCCAGACCCTACCTATGGCGCTGGCCTGATCGGGCGCTTGGCCGAGCCCATGGAGAAGGGCGATTTTTTGCGATTGGTGAAAGAGACCTTCGAGTGTGGAGGGATTCGCTACGCCGATGCGCCGCTGGATCGCATCAGCAGGGTGGCCGTATGTGGGGGGGCGGGAAGTTTTCTCTCGCGCGACGCCCTGGCCCATGGTGCCGATGCCTTAGTTACGGCTGATATCACCTATCACAAGTTTTTTGACAATGAGGGGCGCCTGTTGCTGCTCGACATTGGGCATTATGAGTCAGAGCAGTACACTTCTGAGCTGATCGTTAGCTATTTATCCAATATATTTGCTAATTTTGCGGTTCATTTATCAAAGGTGCAGACCAACCCTGTGCGGTATATCTGATTGGGCTGCCTACCGCTACTGTAACCCTCTCTCGTATAACAGAGTAGGTATGTCAAACACCGACCCTCTACTTGGGGTAGATGTGCCTTTTGGAAGTACGAATCAGAATTAGGAATTAGATCATGGATAACAATCCTGTTGCAGAACGCTTGCACGCCCTGACTTTGCATCAGGTGCTGGATTCAAAGCTCGACGAGATCCACCGCCTACGCGGCAGCTTGCCTGAAGAGGTAAGCGATTTGGAAGATGACCTAGAGGGGCTCGAAACCCGCAAGCAGCGCATCGAAGATGAGATCAACCAACTCAGCGATGAGATCCGCGATCGCAAGGCGCGCATCGAAGACTTTGGCAGCCAGATCAAGAAGTATGAGGATCAGCAGATGAACGTGAAGAACAACCGTGAATACGAGGCGCTGCGTAAGGAAATTGAGTATGCCAACCTCGAAATCCTGACTTCGGAGAAAAAAATTCGTCAGCACGGCGAGCAGATCGATCAAAGGCAGGATCTGCTCAGTGCTACCTCGGAGCAGGTCGACGAAAAGCGTAAAGAACTCGATGACAAGAAAAAGGAGCTAGAGGTCATTATCGAGGAAACCAAGGTGGAGGAAAAAAAGCTGAACGAAGCGATCACAGAGGCCGAAAAAGACATCGAAAAGCGTATCCTCAACGGCTACCGCAAGGTGCGCCGCAGCATGCGCAACGGGCTGGCGGTAGTCACCACCGACCGCAATGCCTGTGGTGGCTGCTTCTCAATCATCCCTCCTCAGGTGCACATCGAGCTGAAGCAGCGCCGCCGCCTGATCCACTGCGAAAACTGTGGGCGCATCCTGGTGGATGAGAGCTTCTTCGAGGAAGTCCAAGAAGAAGTGCCTGCTAAAGCCTAACTGGTGAATTGGACTCGAAATTCGTGATCAATCATTCGCATTTGAAAGTAAATTTAGCCGCTTGGGCGGCCACTGAGTGAGCCAATATGAACGATAGGCAAACGCTCTGCCTGATCACCTTACTCCCTTATTCCCCTGACCGTTCATATAGGTGAGAATGTATTCAACTACTTAATTCTAAAGGCGCTAGTCATTAGTTTCGACCCGAAAAATGTGCCTCTTAGAGCTTCAGAGAGCTATTTTGAGTAATACCCATACCTTATCCAAACTAAGGTGTGCTGTTAATTCCAGGCAAATAGCCCCAATTGGCTCTGCGCAGCCTGAGCAACTTTCAACCGCGAAACTAATGGCTAGTAGTTGCAGCTTCTCTTTCGTAATTGGTCCCATGGTTTCGCCCGGTTGCACTGCGTTGCGACCGGGCGAATTCATCCATAGCGATCAATCAGTGGAGCCTACTCCATAATGCTGCACCAGATCGTAGGTGCTCCAACTCAGGGCCTGCTCTGGGGCGTAGCCCAATTGAACCACGATCTCGCGGAGGCGAGCCACGCTGGGGGCCTCGATCTCAGCAAATACGGGAATGTGCGCTAATGGGCCTTGATAGTCGTCGATCACGACGTGGCTATCGACCAGGTCGTACTGGCGACGGAATTTGTGAGTCTCTTTGATCACCAAGAGCCCACTTCCTTCTAAGATCTGCTGCATAGCCGCAAAATCTGCCACTTCGGTTTCGGTTTCTTCCATGACCTTGGCCTCTGCTCGCGACAGGGCCCTCTTGTGGGTCAAGACGGTAGTGGGGCCTTCTTTGCGCAAGCGGAGTACGGCTCCTGCCTGGGTGATGCGGCCATCGGGCCAGTCGAAAAACAAGGCGCGCATCTCGTCGTCGAAGCTCACCTTGGCTCCCAGCGATTGGAGGCAATTTTCTAGGGCGTTTGGGTCTACTTCGAGGATTTTGGCTTCGATTTCTTGCATGATCAAAATGATGGATGAGGAGGGGCTGTGGGGGCAAGGTTGGGAAAATGCCCCCTGCTAAAGGCATGGGCTCCGCTTATGAGGCAGGAACCTGCGGGGTGATACGGGATTTTCCTACCTTTACGTAAGAAAACTGATTTTGGCCCCCTACGTATCTCACAGGGTCTTTTTTTAAAGCCGATTCGAAACGAGTCATTAGTTTCGACCCGGAAAATGTACCTCCTAGAGCTTCAGAGAGCTATTTTGAATGATGCTCATCCCTTACCCAAACTA
>CAYVAP010000774.1:0-2587 GCA_964449365.1 uncultured Bacteroidia bacterium | reverse complement strand
AGGCCATCATCTCGATAGCGCAGCAAGCCAATCCCATGCCCATGGGATTGGCTTGCTGCGCTATCGAGATGATGGCCTTCGCCGGACCGAAATATGACGCCTCGCGCTTCGGTAGCGAGGTATTTCGCTTCTCGCCTCGTCAGGCCGACCTGATGATCGTAGCAGGCTGGTGTACCTACAAGATGTCCCACGCCATCAAGCGCATTTGGGACCAAATGCCCGACCCCAAGTGGTGTATCGCCATGGGGGCTTGTGCCTCGACCGGCGGTATGCACCGGGTATATGGCGTGGTGCAAGGCTGCGATAATTTCCTGCCGGTGGATGTCTACATCCCTGGTTGTCCACCCCGTCCTGAGACGGTGATTCACGCCCTGCAAACCATTCAAGAAAAGGTGCGGACGGAACACTCGGTGCTGCAAGATTGATCAGGGATCAGGGAACAATGCTCAGTAGGTAGTGAGCAGTGGTCAATGATCAGTGATCAATGATCATTTAGGAGGAAAAGGTGATCGCAGCTCTTTGATCAGTTTCAATTTCAAATCGTAAATTTTGAATTTCCCGTCCCGGAGGTTGGTGCGCCTGCCTTCGGGATTTTTTATCCGCTATGTCCAAGTTTCAACGGTCGAATGCCCGCGTACTTCTAGGCGCGGTAGGGCTATGGCTAGCCTTGCTGCTAACCTTGGTGTGGGGCATACAGATCGGCAGCATGAACCTGAGCGCAGCGGAGATCTGGGACATTTTACAGGGCGAAACGCATCCTCAGGCGGTGATCGTGTGGGACTTGCGCTTGCCGCGGCTATTGCTCGGGGTGTGCAGTGGCGCTGTGCTGAGCCTAGGGGGCTTTTACATGCAGGCGCTGATCAAAAACCCCCTGGCCGATCCCTACATCATGGGCCTCACAGCAGGCGCAGGGTTGGGGGTCAATCTGGTGGTACTGGGGCTGATTCCGCTGGGGAGCATGGTTGGATTCAGCTATCCGCTCATGGCAGCCGTAGGAGGGCTGAGTAGCTTGGCCTTAGTGCTAGCCTTGGGTTGGCGCAGCCTTTACGAAGACAGCGCCCGGCTACTGATCGCGGGGGTGGCGGTTTCGTCCATTTTCACCGCGGCCACAGGTGTGTTGATCTACACCCAAGCCGACAGCGATCAGGTGCGGCAATTGGTCTTTTGGTCCTTTGGTAGCCTGGCCAAAGCCCAGTGGCCTGCGGTACAGGTGAGTACCGTCTTGCTGCTGATCGCCCTGCTTTGGGGCTGGCTCAATAGCCGCCGCCTGGATGTGCTGGTGCTGGGCGATGCGACCGCTCACAGCCTGGGCCTGCGCGCCACGCGGCTGAAGCTGCTCTTGCTCTTCGTAACTTCGCTCACGGTGGGGGGTACCGTAGCCTTTACCGGGCCCATCGGCTTCGTAGGCATGATGATTCCGCATTTCAGTCGCGCCTTTTTCGGGGCAGGCCATCGCCCCAACCTGCTGTTGGGCAGCTTGCTGGGCGGTACCTACCTGCTGAGCTGCGACCTGCTGGGCCGATGGATGCTCCCGCCGGCGGGCCTGCCCATCGGCATCGTTACTGCCATTTTGGGCGTACCTTTCTTTCTATATTTGCTTTTGGGTAAAAAAAGTTACTTGTGAGGCAAACGCATGCACCATCCCCCTCCCCCCTCCGTCGCCGTGCTGGTGCCCGCTTATCAAGAAGGGGCAGTGGTAGCTGCAACGCTGCGAGGCTTGTTGACGCTAGGGCATGCCGTGGTATTGATCGACGATGGCTCGACCGACGACACCGCAGAGCAGGTGGCAGCTTTGCCCATTCACTACCTGCGGCACCCGGTCAATCTGGGGCAAGGGGCCGCCCTGATGACGGGTATGCGCTACGCGCAACAGTTGGGGGTAGACTACGTGGTGCATTTTGATGCAGATGGGCAGCATCAGCCGGCGGACGTGGCGAGGGTACTTGCCCCCCTGCAAGCAGGCGAAGCTGAGGTGGTGTTGGGGTCGCGCTTTTTAGCAGGAGAGAAAGTCGAGGGCTTGACTCGGTCGCGGCGGTGGCTCCTGCGCGTGGCAATCAGGGTCAACGGTCTACTTACTGGGCTATGGCTCAGCGATGCGCATTGTGGCCTGCGGGCACTCAACCGTAGGGCATTTACCCAGCTCTCCCTTCAACAAGCAGGCATGGCCCACGCCACCGAACTGCTGCGGGAGATTCGCCGCCACCAGTGGAGAGTCAAAGAAGTGCCCGTTCACATTCGCTACGATGCCTACAGCCGGGGCAAAGGACAATCGGCCTGGCAAGCCGTACACATTTTGGGGGACTTGCTGGGGTTTTGAGGCAGGAGTAGCAGTTAGCGCGCTCGTTTTTGACAGGATGGACAAGACTGGATAGAATGGCTTTCAAGGCTTACTATCCTGTGAATCCTGAAATCCTGTCTAAATAGACGATATCCAGTAGTTGGGAGCGCTCGTTTTTTGACAAGATTGACAAGAATGGACAAGAATGGATAAGATGGGACAAGAATGGCTTTCAGGTGATTATGATCCTGTAAATCCTGTAAATCCTGTCTGAACAGATCGATGGTGTCCACTAGTTTGGAGCGCTCG
>CAYVAP010000773.1:0-2587 GCA_964449365.1 uncultured Bacteroidia bacterium | reverse complement strand
AAAATCCGCAAGCACTCCTCATAGAACGTTTCCCCGAAGGGATGGCAAAGGTGAGGGTTTTTTCTGTATTCACCAAAAAAACTTTTTAGTTTTTTTGAAAGGCAAAACCCTAGACCTTTTGCTTTCTCAAGGACACAAATCGGAAGGAATTCTTACGAAATCACCGAACCTGTTGTGTGATTGAGATGACTTTTCAAATCTCGTTCCAAACTCCAAGACTAACTGTCTTTTTGCGCGAACGGGATGACAAAAGTGGGAGTGTTTTCTGAGAATTCCAACTGACAGCTCGAACAAACTTATCCACTTTTCCACAGAACAGGCTGGGTTAACGTAAACGAAGGTCGTAAAGTTTCAAATGATTTCGCTCGGGTTGCCTTTTTGCGCACATGCCAAAAGAAAAGCCTCCTGCCGGGTACCGACAAGAGGCAGATTTTGGGTGATCGCCTTGGGCGAGAAAACGGCTTATACGTGGATCAATGCTCCATGATGAGCTTGGGACGGGGCTGAGTATGCCCTATCAGGACGATTTTTTCGCGGCCTTCGGTGACGCCTTTGGTCATGTTGCGGGTGTCGACTACGGAGCGGGCGTGTCGTACGACAAAGGGAATGTCAAAGTCGTCATGGTCAGTGACCATTACCACGCAATGGTAGCTCTTGATCTGCTCTGGGGTGAGCTCAACGGAGTAATAGGTTTTTCCGGCGGCTTGATATTGGGGAGCCCAGGGATCGCTGTAGTCGATGCTGGTTACGCCTTCTTCGATGAGGCGGTGGATGATGGCTTCTGAGGGCGAATGGCGTAAGTCTTTGACGTTTTTCTTGAATGAGGCCCCTAACAGGAGCACCCGGGCCTGATCGAGGGTGATGGGTTGTTTGGCGATTTCGCGTACTACCAAGTCGGCGACGTGGTAGGGCATGCCTTCGTTGACGTTGGCAGCTAGGGTGATGAATCGGGTCTCGAAATCAAACTCGCGCGCCAGCCAAGAGAGGTAGTAGGGGTCAATGGGAATGCAATGGCCCCCCACGCCAAGTCCTGGCGTAAACTTGAGAAAGCCAAAAGGCTTCGTGCTGGCAGCTTCGATGACCTCCCAGACATCGATACCGCCCATGCGCTCGCAGAGCATGGCTAGCTCATTGACCAAGGCGATGTTGACGCTGCGAAAGATGTTTTCGAGGAGCTTTTCTAGCTCGGCGACTTTGGGGCTATTGACGCGATAGACTTGCGCGATGATTTGGTGATTGGCTAGGGAAGCGAGTAGGGAGCTGGTTTCATCGACTCCCCCGACTATGATGGGGGTGTTGCCCGTGTGCCAAGTCTTGTTGCCAGGGTCTACCCGCTCAGGGCTAAAGGCCAAGAAGTAATCTTGCCCCAAGGTGAGGCCACTGCGATCGAGGAGGGGGCGCACGTAGTCTTCGGTAGTGCCGGGAAAGGTGGTGCTTTTGAGAATTACCAGGGTTTCGCGGGTGATGACCTCAGCAAGCCCTTTGCTGGCCTGCTGGATATAAGTAATGTCTGGATCTTTGTTATCGTTGAAGGGCGTGGGAACGGCGATGAAGATCACATCTGCCTCAGCGAGAGGGTCATAGTCAGTAGAGGCGGTCAGGCAACCGGCCGCCACTACATCTGCTACCTCTTGGTCATCGAGGTCTTCGATGAAGTTTCTGCCTTCGGCGAGCATCTTCACCTTTTGATCAGAAATGTCGACTCCATGCACCCGAAATCCTTGCTTGGCATATTCCAAAGCAATGGGCATCCCTACGTATCCAAGTCCAACTATGCCAATCACGGCCTGCTTGGCCTTCAGGCGATGAGCGAGACCTTCAGCAGCAAGAGGGAGTTGACCGAGCTGGTCCGGCTGAAACAGTTCCATGTAGACGAATGATTAAGCAAACAGAAGTACTGAGAGAGGATAAAGATAAAAGGGAAATTCGCGCAGAAACAGAGGGAAAGTACCTAAAATTTTACACACAGCATGGTGATGTCATCGGCTGACTCTACGGTCCCTGCAAACTGCTTGAGCGACTCTTGCACCTTTTTAACGATGGCATAAGAGTCATATTCCTGCATTTTCAATAATTCTCCAACGACCCTTTCGCCACTGTACATTTCTTCCTGAGAATTGGTCTGCTCGACTACCCCATCGGTAAACATAAAGAGTAAATCGCCTGCCTGATATGTGCAGGCTCCCTGTTCTAGCTTTATCTCGGGCATGATGCCAAGCAGGATGCATCCAACGTCGAGGCGCTTTGGAGTGCCTCGGTGAATCAGAATGGGATAGTTGTGCCCGGCGTTGACGTAGTGAACCTCTTGGGCCAGGGTGTCGATACGGGCCAAGAAGAGGGTCACGAACTTTTCGCCTACGGTGATACCGTACAGGATGCGGTTGAGCTCGTTGATGATGGTGGGCAAGTCATTGTATTGGGCGCAGAGCGCGCGCAGGTTGGCCTGCAGGTTGGACATCAGTAGGGCCGCCCCGATACCTTTGCCTGCCACGTCGGCGATGCAGACAAAGGTGATGCCGTGCTATTTTTTGTGCACGTCATAGCAGTCACCCCCTACCCGATGGTGGGCCTCGGTGATGCCATAGAC
>CAYVAP010000772.1:0-2593 GCA_964449365.1 uncultured Bacteroidia bacterium | reverse complement strand
GCCTCTTGCCACTTCATGTGCTCCAGCATCAGCACCCCCGAGAGGATGACCGAGCTAGGATTGACCACGTCTTGGCCTGCGTACTTGGGCGCGGTACCGTGAGTCGCTTCGAAGAGGGCGTGTCCGGTGAGGTAATTGATGTTGGCACCGGGTGCGATACCGATTCCCCCTACTTGCGCGGCCAGGGCGTCAGAGAGGTAGTCGCCGTTGAGGTTGAGGGTGGCAATCACATCGAACTCCTTGGGACGGGTGAGTATCTGCTGCAAGGCGATATCGGCGATAGCATCCTTGACCAGAATTTTGCCCTCGGCCAGCGCTGCTTCTTGCTCTTGGTTGGCGGCGTCTTTGCCCTCAGCGGCCAGGGTGCGATCGTATTGCGACCAGGTGTATACTTTGTCGCCATATTCGCGCTCGGCCAGTCGGTAGCCCCAGTCGCGGAAGGCCCCTTCGGTGAATTTCATGATATTGCCCTTGTGAACTAGGGTAACCGACTTGCGGCCGTGTTGCAGGGCGTACTCGATCGCTGAGCGCACCAGCCGCTCGGTGCCTTGGCGGCTGACCGGCTTGATCCCCAGCCCCACTTCGACCTGACCATGGCCATGCCCCAGCAAGCCGAGGTATTCGTTGACTTTTTCTTCGCTACCAAAGCGAATCTTGCTGAAGTCCTCGGGAAACTCTTCTTGCAAAAACTCTAGCAGGCGCTCAGCCTTTTCGGTGCCGGCTTTGGCCTCGATGCCTGCGTAGATGTCTTCGGTGTTTTCGCGGAAGATCACCATGTCGATCCATTCAGGGTGTATCACGGGAGAAGGTACGCCTGTAAACCAGCGCACCGGACGCAGGCAGGTGTAGAGGTCGAGCTTTTGGCGCAGGGCCACGTTGAGAGAGCGGATACCGCCACCGATGGGGGTAGTCAGGGGCCCCTTGATGGCCACGAGGTACTGATCGATCGCCTCGACCGTGGCCTGCGGCAGCCACTCGCCGGTTTCGTTGAAGGCTTTTTCGCCTGCCAGTACTTCCATCCATTCGATTTTGCGCTTGCCGCCGTAGGCTTTCTCTACCGCAGCATCGAATACTCGTACCGAGGCATGCCAAATATCCGGGCCAGTGCCATCACCGATGATGAAAGGGATGGTCGGATGGTCGGGCACCACCAGGGTGCTATCTGATTGGATGGTAATCTGTTGTCCAGCCATTGTAGTTGGGGGTTATGAGTTTCGGTGGGGAAAATAGCTTCCCGATGTCTTCGAGTAAAATTAAACAAATCTCGGAGAAAATATGAAACCCTCAGCCTATGACTTTTCTCCCCTGTGCCGGGGGAGGGCATTTGCTCTCTATCGCGCCGGTATGCCTACCGAGGCAAAAACCCAAGTGGCCCTCGGAGCAGGCCATGGTTGACAAGGTATGACCAGGGTCAGATGTTGAGCCCGCTGTAAAAGCCGCCCGATCACTCTTCAAACTGCATCAGTAGGCCGCCTTCGCCCACTATGATTCCCTTCCCTGCTTGCTGAAAAGCAATTTGGTAGAGGTCGGCCTTGGTATCGGTATCAAAGCGCTGCCAGGATTGGCCGCCGTCGCTGGTCTTGACCAAGAGCCCCTGATCGCCTACTGCATACCCCAGCTGCGGAGAGATAAAATGCACCTGATTGTATCGATGGCGAGCGTTGAGGAGATTGTTTCCATTGCGCAGGGTCTCCCATGAGGCGGCAGCATCGGTAGTTTTGAGGATGGTACCGCTGCGGCCTACGGCGTAGCCAATCTCAGCGGTGGGAAAGGAGAGACTGACAAAAAAATCATCTTCCGCAGGGGTCAGTTCCCATTGTTCACCCCCGTCGCTGGTCTTGAAGATCACCCCGTAGCCGCAACTATAGCCCACCGTGGAGCTGGTAAACACCACATCGCGAAGCTCATAGCCCACGGTATCGATCAAGTCCCAGGTGAGCCCAAAATTCTGAGAGCGATACCAACTACCGGCGTTGTATCCCCCCCCGCAGACCATGATGATGGTGGTATCGTCGATGGCGGCAAAGTTGCGCACCGGGACATTGAGGTCGAAATCAGGGATGTAGCCAAAGCGCCAGGTCGCGCCTCTGTCGAGGGTACGCAGGGTGAGGTCGTGTAGGCCCCCGGTCAAAGCAGAGGCTTCATCGCGCACCAGCAGCCCATACATCACCCGGTCTATCGGCTCGATGGGCTGCTGAGATTCCCAGCTTTGGCCCGCGTCGCTGCTGCCCAAGAGCACCGTGTGGTCGAAGCGATACCCCCCCACGGCATAGCCCTGACCCGTGGGCGTAAAGCCAATCGCCCGCAGGTCGATGCGAGCATCGGAGATCAACGGGGGCCCGATCGGCCGCAACTGGATCGACTCCCGACAACCGATCATCAGCAAAAAGGGCAGCAGGAAAGGCAAAAACCGGGCGGTATGCATAGAAAGGAGTCGGATTTGATTTATTCGCCTTAAAGATAACACAAAGCATGCAGATGAGGCTGACTAGTGCTTTGCATTCGTAATTCGTAATTCGTAATTCGCAATTCGCAATCAGTAATTCGTAATTGGAAGTAGATTTAGCCTCTTGTGCGGCCACTGAGTGAGCCA
>CAYVAP010000771.1:0-2599 GCA_964449365.1 uncultured Bacteroidia bacterium | reverse complement strand
ATATGGAGGGCTGCCCCGAGCCAATATGGAGGGCTGGCGAGGCACCAATATGGAGAGCTGGCGAAGCACCAATATGGAGAGCTGGCGAAGCACCAATATGGAGGGCTGGCGAGGCACCAATATGGAGAGCTGGTGAGGCACCGATATGAAGGGCTGGCGAGGCACCAATATGGAGGGCTGGCGAGGCACTGCGTGCCGAAGCCCGATCCCGCCAGCAGCATAGGCATGGAGGGCATGCCACGGCTATACTACGTGGCGTAAGGATTGTAGAGTGGTAAGACACTATCACTTATTGATAACAAGGCCATTCGATAAATCAACCACTCTACCATTCAACCACTTTGAAGTATAACAAGCGCAGGGTGAAAACCCCATCAAACTGAACCCCCCACCTTATACCGCCTACCTTATACCTGAAAACCCTCACCCTCTACGAATCAGCTCCACGACCTTGCGCGCATTGCGCTGATTGGAAAAAAGGCCATTGAGGGCCGCCTTGCGCTGCGCGATGTCGATGTCGCTAAACTCCTGATGCCACAGGTCGAAGATCATGCGCCGCATGTCTTCAGGATCGTGGGCCACGTGGGTGCCAAACTCTAGGCCCGTGCGAAACACCATGGCGGGATTGACCACCACAAAGCGCCCGGTGAAGAGGCTATTGATCAGCTTGAGCGGCAAACCGCTAGACTGAAAGCTAGGTAGCACGTGTATCTGAGCATGATGCAGCAGGTCAGTCAATTCGCCCACACCGGGATTGGGCTTGAGCACCACGTGGTCGCGCTCGCTGATGACCGAGATCAGGTCGGGTTGCGGATTGGCGCCGGCCACGATCAGGGGCAGGTCGAGGCCATCGAAGACTGACTCGACCAAAAACATGGCGGCCTGATGATTTTCAAGGCGACCCAGGTTTCCGTGATAGAGGCAAAATTGGCCGCGTCCGGTGCGGCTGCTGACCTTTTCGAAGGGATGAAAAGGCGGTAGGTAATGGCTCTGCGGATGGCGTTGGTCGTAATAGTCCTGGTCTTTGGGCGAAAGGGGCAGCAGATAATCGGCATAGCTCAGCGTCTGCTCAAAGTCCTGCAACTGCCGCGACTCCGCTTGCAAATAGCGCCGCTGCCAAAAGCTCGGCTCGTATTGCGCCCGCTGATGGTAGTACTCCCACTCGATGCGATGCAGGCGCACCAACTTGACCCGCGCTTCGAAGGCCGGATGACTCAGAAAATACGTGCTGCCAAAGCCTGCGAATAGCAGCGGAAGATCATCCATCAGCAGGCGGTCGAGCAGGCCGTTGTGGTTGTGGGCGCTCACCAGATGCGGGTAGCGGCGCGGTAAGGTGCGCGAGAGCGTACGCTTAGGATATACAAACAGCTCCTCGACGTAGCGAAAAAGGTCGCCCGGGTGGTCGTTCTCCCGATTATGGCTGAAGACATGTATGTTCACCTTGATCCCCTCGGCTTGCAAGCCTTGCAGCAGATAAAAAGTATCCATGGCCTCCCCGTCGAAGGGCGGTACCGATAGATGATGGGTGATCAGGTGCAGATGCATGCGGATCTTGAAGCCTGTGGCAGACCAAAGCCACTGTTTGAGCTTTGGTTTGCTTCATAACGAAGGGAGTGGTTGATTCGTTTGGGCTAATCTGGTGAGAATTTATACAAATAAAACGATCTTTTTACTCAAAAAAATAGGAATAGTGAACCCTACCCCTCTCCTAGTGCCTTCGGAATGAAGTCATTAACCATTCGAAATTCGAAATTCGCATAAAACATTGATTTTCAATCACGAATCCCTGATTACGAATTTCGAATGCGAAGCCCTAGGTCTTTCCTTATCTCCTCGGCTGCCATTGGGTGCGCATCTGCATGAGCAGTTGGCCATCGCTGTCGCGATAGAGCGCGTGGCTAAAGGTGTCAGCACTGATGGGCTGCACCACGCTGCGGGCCATTTCACCCAAGCGGCATTCGCGGCGCAAGGTGATCTCGACGCCCTGGCAATGGGCCTCCTGAGGCAGAGTCGCGGGTAGGCCCGTGAGCGCCCAGCGCAGGTAGTGGCTGTGGTTGACGTGCTGATTGAGGTCGAGGTGCCACCAGTGGACCGGGTGAGGGGGCGCTTGATCTGAAAAGGGAGGGACCGCCCAGTTTCCGGCTGCCCGAGGCATCGGGGACTGCGCCGGTGTCGGCGGAATGCGATTGCGCAGGGCCTCCGGAAGGCTGACCAACTTGCGAGCCACCAAATCGAACACCAACCAGGTGGTGGTCGCTCGTCCCAGGTATCGCCCTTGTTCTCCGAAAAAGCGAAAATCCCGGAACACCAAGCTGCGCTGATAGCCTGAGGGCCAGGTCTGGATTTGAACTTCTTCGCCGAGTTGGGGGTAGTGATCGATCTCGAGCTGCAAGCGCGAGAGGGCCCAGGTTACGCCCTGGGTTTGCAGGGTCTCCATGGAGGCCCCCAATTCGATGGCGTGGCGCCAGGCGGCATCTTGCATCAGATCGACCAGGGGCACGATGCCCAATCGGGCGCGGGCGTCAGCGTCGGCTAGCCGGACAAAGTAGGAATAGGTTTGAGGCGAGCGCATATCGGCAGGGGCGAAAAAGAATTTATG
>CAYVAP010000770.1:0-2602 GCA_964449365.1 uncultured Bacteroidia bacterium | reverse complement strand
CAGCGGCAGCGACCTCGGCGTGATCGACCTGCCCATTCAGCGGGAGCGCCACACCGGCTTTCCCAAGATCGAAGGCTCCAGCCTCAAGGGTGCCCTACGCGAGCGCGCTGAGCAGGTTTTGAAGGTAGATTACCAAGCCAAACCCAAGTCCGACCACACCAAAGACCTAGAGTTGAGCTTTGGGCCCGACGCCGAGGATGAGGCAGGACTACACGCCGGCGCCCTGGGCTTCACCGACGCCAGGCTGCTGCTCTTTCCCGTCAAAAGCATGCGGGGGGTCTTCGCCTGGGTTACCTGTCCGCAGGTGATCAAGCGCTTCTTGCAGGACATGGTTGTCTGCCGTGAAACCATGGGTCCCAACCTTGCCGAAACCGACGTCCCCAAGCCTGAGATCGGCCACTGCGTGGTGACCAAGAACTCTGACCTGCTCATCAGCAGCCAAAACCGCAACGTCGTGCTGGAAGAGTACGCCTTTGAAGCACAGTCTCACGATGCTTCGGATGAATTGGCAAACTGGTTCATGAACAATCTATTCGCTGGCAACACCTGGTGGCAAGAAAAGGTGGGCAGCAGCCTAGTCATGCTCCACGACGAAGACTTTCGCGACTTCGTTAATCTCTCTACCGAGGTCATCACCCGCGTCAAGATCGACAACGAGAGCGGTACTGTGGCCGATGGGGCGCTCTTTACCGAGGAGTATCTCCCCGCCGAAAGCATCCTATACAGCCTGGTACTGGCTGCGCCGGTGTTTCCGGTCCACAAAAAATCGGAGGACAAGCAGGCTGATCCCCCCAAAAAGCTCTCTTTCAAAAGCTCCAACGAGGAAAGCGATGCCAAAGCCGTAATGGCTTTCTTCGAAGACATCATTCACAACCATGGCCAAAACCGCCTCCAGGCCGGGGCTAACGCTACCATCGGCAAGGGCCTGATTCGTACCACCTTCGTCAATTAACTACCCCATGTCCACTACTAAGAGAAATCTACTCGAACAAGGCCGCGCCCAGCATGCCTTTCAAGCGGCTCGGGTCGGCATGAAGGAGAAGACATATCCCAAAGAATACCTTTCCTTTGTCAATGAGATGCCCATGCTCATCAAAACTAACGGACTTGGAGCAGCAGTCTCCTTCGCTACCTACAAAAACAAAGCCTCACAGCTAGTGTATGAGCAGCTCGAGAACTGGCTGGGTAAGGACGACCCCAAGCAACTCCTTGGAAGTAACGCCGGCGGATTGGTCGAACAATTGACCCAGATGCCCTCTACCCAATACCGCGCTATCACGGTCGAGGTCATGGCCTACCTCAATTGGCTGCGCCGTTTCGCCAAAGGACTGGAAAAAGATAACGCCTAACCCATGCCCCAAGGAAAAATCCGCGTCCGCAAGAAAAAGGACGGTAGCCTCAGCCGTTTCATCCAGATTTCTGAAGGGAAAAAACTGGGTATTCCCGCTATCTTTCAGATCGACGAAGAGCTAGACAAGCAGTCCTGCGAATATGAAATCGGAGAGAAAGGCTCCATCGCCAAGATCTCAGTCAATGGCAAAGAAATTCCCATCGACACCGAGCTAGAAGAGGAAAAAGCGCGTAAACGCAAGGAAGCAGAGGAACGCCGCAAAGCTGAGGCGGAAGCCGAGCGCAAAACCCGCCAGAATGACCGCCCACCGCGCAGCAACCAACCGCAGCTCCAACGCGACTTTGACATCGCAGCGCGCAGCAAGTTACCCAGCGATACCCGCAAACTACTCGCCGGGCTGCAAGAGGAGATCGATAACCTGTCCCTGCGTTTGCAAAAGGGAGCCAACTTCTGGGAGGAAAATAAGGGCAAAGCCACCCTCTTTCAAGGAAAGAAGGGCAGCCGCAAGCGCAACATCCCTGATAAGCTGATGCAGCACCTGCCTCAAGGAGCTATCAACTACGGCCGCCTGGACTTTCAGCAGTTGGCCCAGCAAACGGTCGCTACCGCGCAGGCGCTCTATGGACCAGCGCAAGTCAAAGACCACATCATACTCACCGATGGGCGGCTCGTCGTCGGCATCGGCGGTGCCACGGTCTTCGAAGTCGGCCTGACGCTGCATCATGTCTATGGCATTCCCTACATTCCAGCCTCAGGCATCAAAGGCGCGATACGCTCTTGGATGATCCAAGAGCAATTTGAGGGAAGCGAAGCCAAAGCCCTGGCCGACCGAGATTTTTGTGATCTGTTTGGTTGTCCGGCGGAATGGGAAGGCCACAAAAGCTGGTATGAGCGGAACAAACGGTCTGGCACCAAAGACAGCGGCGACCAAGAGGGCAAAATCGTCTTCTTCGACGCCTTTCCCACCATGGCACCCGTGGTGGAAGAAGACATCATGAATGTTCACTATCCCAAATACTACCAAGGCGAATCCGCCCCTACCGACTACCAACAGCCCAACCCCATCAGCTTTCTCACCGTGGGACATGATACGCCCTTCCAGTTCGTGATCGCGGCTCAACAGCCAAAGCCAACAGGAAATGGCGCATTTAGCGGCCGAGAGCTATTGCAAGTCGCTTTTGACTGGCTCCAGCAAACCCTCACCTCCCACGGCCTAGGCGCCAAAACCGCCCTCGGCTACGGCTTCTTCCA
>CAYVAP010000769.1:0-2604 GCA_964449365.1 uncultured Bacteroidia bacterium | reverse complement strand
CTGGTACCCTTATACCTTATTTCCCTGATACCCCTAGCCGTTCATATAGGTGAGCAAAGATAGCCGCTGGGCGCGGCCACGGAGTGAGTCAATATAAACGGTTTCGGCACAGAGTGCCTCACCAGCAGGTAAACGCTGTGCCTGACTACCTTATACCCTTATTCCTTATTGCCTTATACCCCTGACCGTTCATACAGGTGAGTCGGGCCTACCGATCAACCGAGGGGAGTGAATTGACAGGATAAGTTAGGAAATAGTCGCGCCGTTTAAGTATCCTTCTTCGCCTCCGGGGCCAATTCATCGCGGTACCGCTGTAATTCCTCCCGTCGGGCCTCACTCACCTCAGGATAATGCATGTCCATTTTTTGCAGGTGTTCCAGCACCACCTGCGACACAATCAGTCGCATGTTTTTCTTGTCATCGGCGGGGACCACGTACCAGGGAGCATGCGGGGCCGAGGTAGCATTGATGGCTTTTTCATAGGCTTGCATATACTGGTCCCAATAGCCGCGCTCCTTGACATCGCCCTCGGAGAACTTCCAGTTTTTTTCTGGCTCGTCGATGCGATCTAGAAACCGACGGGCCTGCTCGGCCTTGCTCAGGTTGAGAAAAAACTTCACCACCACGGTGCCATTTTCGTACAAATGCCGCTCAAAGTCTCGAATGGCACGGTAGCGCTGAGCCCACACCCGCTCGGTATCCCTGATCAAGGCTAGAGGAATGCGCTGCCCTCGGGTCAAAATCTCGGGGTGAACCCGCACCACCAGCACCTCCTCGTAGTACGAGCGGTTGAAAATGCCGATGCGTCCCCGTTGTGGCAATCGCTTGGTGGTACGCCAAAGAAAATCGTGCTCCAGCTCCTCATCGCTGGGCTGCTTGAAAGCGTGGATCGCCACGCCGTGGGCATTCACCCCCGACATCAGATGCCGAATGGTGCCATCTTTACCTGCGGCATCCATGGCCTGAAAGATCAGCAGCATGCTGTAGCGATCATGGGCGTACATCATGCGCTGCAAGTCGTCAATTTCTGCTTGAAATTCTTCCAGCAGGTCGCGATAGTCGTCCTTGTCCTGGTAAAAATCATCTACCTGATGGGGATAGCGACTCAAGACAAAGGGCTGATCGCCCTGCACGCGGTAGAGGTCGGTGTCGATGTTGCAATGCACGAGTTAGGAGGTTGAGATTTTGAGAGGTTGAGAGGTTGAGACCAATGTGCACGAGAGCCACTCTTGACCATTCATGTCGTGGGTAAGCATCGCTTTCGCTGCTCGATACGGGCTTTGAGGTGATCGCGAATGTCGGCTTGCCACTGAGATTCATCCCAGGGAAAAGGGCGGCGGGCCTCCAGATCTGCGTAAGCTACTTTTCGCCACACGGACTGGGTTTGGCTCAGGCCCACCTCGCTGCCGTAGTAAATGATGGCCGGATGTGGCTGCGCCATCTGAATGTCGATGGCGGCGAGATACTTGGCCACGTCGCCCTCTGCCTCGAAGAGGTAGCGATCGAGGTCGTGGTTGTCCAGAAACACCGGCAGGCAATAACCTTCGGGATAGCTCGCCTGATGGGCTTGCAAGGCTCGGAGCACGGCTTCGGCGTTTTTGCCGCCTGGCTCCAACTGATCCATCAGCAGGTCGCGGGCATGAAAGTCCAGCACCCCATCGAGTAGGCCAAGGTGGTCGCGTTGTAGGTCGGCTTTGGGAATATGCCCCTCGGCCCAGCGCCAGTATTTGCGCCGAATATTCACCTGGGACAAATCGCGCATCAGCACTTTTTCCAGCCACACTTCGCCTACCAACAGCACCTCAGGAAAATCTGCCTTCAAGGCCTCGCTAAAGGCCGCCCAAAAGTCAAAACTCGGCCCGATGGCGTAGTCCAGGCGCAAGCCATCTATGCCTCGCTCTAGCCAATGGCGGGCCGCCGCGATCACGTGCGCCCGCGCCGCAGGATGATCCAAGTTGAGCTTGGGCATGTCGCCAAAGCTCTGATAACCGAGATGATGCCCTTGCTCATCCCAATAAAACCAGGGTCGATACGTGGGGTCTCCAGCTTGCGCCTGGCGAAAAAAGGGATGATCTTCGTGGCAATGATTGGGCACGAAGTCGATCATGACCCGCAAGCCTGCGCCGTGTGCCGCCTCGATCAGGGCCTTCAACGCTGCTTCGGTCCCAAAGCGCGGATCGACCTGGCAAAATTCCGTAACGTGATAGCCGTGGTAGGCCACCGTCTCGAAAAAGGGTGAGAGCCAGATCAGGTCTATGCCCAGATCTAGCAGGTAAGGCAAGCGCGCCTGCACCGCTGCGAGGTTGCCACCCAGAAAGGCGGGTTCATCCCAATGGGGCATACGCTCGGGCTTCACGCCCGCAAAGCGATCGAGAAAAATGTGGTACCAGGTACTATATCGAGTCCAAGGCGGGGCAGTAGGCATAGGCATAATGGTCGGGTTGCTATTCGATTTTGTCAATTATCTTGAGAAAGCCAAATTTGGCGCGGCCTGAGGCCAAGGAAAAAACATGCACATGCAAAGCTACTGGGAACGAACCGCCTTCTGGCAAGAGCTCGACGCTGTCGTGGTGGGCGGTGGGTTGGTGGGCTTACAAGGGGCCA
>CAYVAP010000768.1:0-2604 GCA_964449365.1 uncultured Bacteroidia bacterium | reverse complement strand
ACGCCAACGGCACTGTGATCGAAGCATACCGCCTCGACAAGCCCGGCATCGGCTTTGATGAGCCAGCGGGCATGGCGCGCGATGCGGCGGGCAACTTCTACCTCACGGGCCGCGCCAGCGACAACGGTAGCACCTACTACATCCAGACCGTGAAGCTCGACGCGCAACTGAACCTGGTCTGGGAAGTGAGCTATACCCACAGCGGCCAGGATGGGGCCACGGGCCTGGGCCTCGACAGCCAAGGCAACGTCTATGTCTGCGGCTACCTGGCCGAGCCGACCGGGCAGGAATTGCTGCTGATCAAGTACGACCCCAATGGCAACCTCGTCTGGGACCACGTTGAGACGGTGGGCAATGGCGGCATGGCAGCGGCCACCGACCTGCACATCGACGGGGATCAGATTTTCCTGACGGGCTACAAGTCGGTGAACAGTCAGCAGCGGCTCTACGTGGTGGCCTTCGCCACGAGCGGCGAGAAACTTTGGGAACGCGAACTAGAAGATGGCGAGCTGGCAGGCAGCGAGATCATCACCAACGGGACGGATGCGTATGTGTCGGCCAGGGGCTTTTCGAATGGGACTTATCAGTATGTGGCGGTGAAGTATAGTTTTTACGAGCGGGAAGCGAACTGGGTACTCGATGCCAATGGCGATCCGCTCTATGCGGCCCATGAGTTGATCGTGCGCTTTGATGAAGATGCGGTCAACCACGCGGCGGTGGACAATACCATCGGCAGCAAGCGGGCGGAGTTTGGCAGCTTGAGCTATTACCTGACGCCCTCGGCGGCTCAGGCAGTGCAAGATCAGTTGGCGCCGCTTTGCGGTACGGCCTCGCTGATGGAGTCCTCAGCGGGCTGCCCGGTCACCCTGCTGAAGATTTTCCGGCAGCTACGCACCACTGATACCACGACGATTTCCCGGTTGGGGGAGACCATTACGATTCCGGCCTTTTGGGCGACTTTTGTGCTGCGCTTTCCAGCCGGGGTGGATGTGGCCGTGGCAGCGGATTCGCTGCAGGCGCTGTTTCCGTTGGTGAAGTACGCGCATGCCAACCCAGCCGCTTCGCTCACCTCGGCCCCTAATGATGCACTCTATGGCGATCAGGCTTCCTTGGCCCCGACTGCCACCTATCCCGATGGAGACATCAACGTGGAGCCCGCCTGGGACATCAAGACGGGTAAACCGTTTATCAAAGTTGGGGTGTTTGATACAGGCATAGATTGGCGACACGAGGATTTTGGGTACGATGGCACAGATACAGCTACTTCGAAGATGATTGATGGCTGGGATTTTGACAGCAATAGCCCGCTGAAAACCTCAGGAAATCCAGACCTTAATGGGCATGGCACCAATGTCGCGGGGATTATCGGCGCGATCAGAGACAATCAAATCGGGATAGCTGGTATAGCGGGAGGAGCTTACGTGGGCGCAAGTGGTTTTGCGGATAAGGGAGCGGCTTTGTACGGGATGAATATTCTTCCGACGGGAAATTTTATTGCTGATCCCATTGATTACATCGCCGATGCCATCATCACCTCAGCCATTGATGATCCATCGCTGGATTACGGCTACGGATTACACATCACCAACCATAGCTGGCGCTTCGATGAGCGTTTTGCTTCCTTTAGCGATACGAACATCACCCTGATCACCGAGGCGGTTCACTTCTCGCATCGCGCCAAGGTAACCTTTGCCGCTGCGCGGGGCAACGAAGGGGAATCCGCAGAAAGTGCTTATCCTGCCATCCTGGATGACGATTGGGTGCTCTGTGTGGGAGGAACGGGCATTGACGGAGGATACAAAAGTACAAGTAATGGAGACTCTTGGTGGGAGCCCAGCACAGGCCCACAGATCGACCTATCTGCTCCTTGTACCTCAGAGCTGATTCGAACCACGGATACAGGCGGTGGCTACCAATCGTTCAACGGCACTTCTGCCGCAACGCCCCACGTAGCGGGGGTGGCTGCTCTATTGATGAGCTATCTCAATACCCCCAGCCCTTCTTACAACAACCTCGCCCCAGAGGACGTGGAGCAAATTCTGCAAATGACGGCAGTAGACACAGATACAATAGGCTATGACACCCTCACAGGCCACGGCCGTCTCGACGCAGGGGCTGCCCTGCAACTGGTCGAAAAGCCCTACCGCAGCCTGTTGCATTTCGGCACTGACGCTTTTGCCCATAGCAAGTCAGTGGCCCTGCATGCCAGCAACCAGACCATCACCCTGCTAGAGCGCTACGAAAATGCAGCGGGCACTTGGTTCTTGCCAAATGATTACCTGGTCGATGCGTATCAAGTTACAGCCACGGTTTCGCATAACCTTACGGCCACTGATTCTATCGTGGCGGCCTGGCCTCGGTCTAGCTCTACTACCACGTTACAGCTTTACGACAGCCTACAGCGACTCAAGGCGTATGAGCGGGCGGTCTTGGACTCGGTCAACCAGTCTCAGGCGTTTCTCAGCGGGTACCTGTACCGGGTAAGCGACACCAACGGCAGCTTTTTGGGCTGGTGGCCCTTTGATACCACGCAACTGGCGCAGGCAGAGTTGACCTACAGCCTGCTGCTATACAACACGCTCGCCCCCACCGCCATTGATGCGG
>CAYVAP010000767.1:0-2608 GCA_964449365.1 uncultured Bacteroidia bacterium | reverse complement strand
CGCGCTCGTCGTAATTGTCCAGCAGGTACAGACAGGCGGCCGCCAGGTCATCGACGTGCAAAAACTCCCGCTTGGGGCTGCCGTCGCCCCAGATCTCTACGCTGGGCTTGCTCTCGACCTTGGCCTCGTGAAACTTCCGGATCAGGGCCGGCAGCACGTGGCTGTTTTGCAGGTCGTAGTTGTCATTAGGCCCGTAGAGGTTGGTGGGCATGCCCGAGATGAAATTGCAGCCGTACTGATCGCGGTAGGCTTCGCAGAGCTTGATACCAGCGATCTTGGCGATGGCATACGGCTCGTTGGTTGGCTCCAGGGTGTCGGTCAGCAGGTGCTGCTCCTTCATAGGCTGAGGGGCAAACTTGGGATAAATACACGAAGACCCTAAGAATAGCAGCTTCTTGACACCGTGGATGTAGGCCTGATGAATGATGTTCGCCTCGATCATCAGGTTGTCATAAATAAACTCGGCGCGGTAGGTGTTGTTGGCCACGATGCCGCCCACCTTGGCGGCGGCCAGGACGACATAGTCAGGCTTTTGCGTTTCAAAAAACTCGGCCACAGCCGCCTGACTGCGCAGGTCTAGTTCTTTAGACGTACGATAGAGCAAATTGGGGTAGCCCTCGGCACTCAGGGCCCGCACGATGGCGGACCCTACCATGCCGCGGTGGCCAGCGATATAGATTTTAGCCGATTTGTGCATGCTTGATGTTGTTTTTGGCTTCTGCGAGGTCATGCTGCATCATGATCCCGATCATCTCTTCCAGGGTTACGCGTGGCTCCCAGCCCAGCACTTCCTTGGCTTTGGTGGGGTCGCCGATGAGCAGTTCTACCTCAGCGGGGCGGAAGTAGCGAGGATCGACCTCGACGATCAGCTTGCCGGTCTTGGCGTCGTAGCCCTTTTCGTCTACGCCTTTGCCTTCCCAGGCGATCTCGACGTCGATGTACTTGGCCGCCATTTCGACGAACTGACGCACCGAGTACATCTTGCCCGTGGCGACGACGTAATCGTCTGCCTGCTCCTGCTGCATCATCATCCACATCATCTCCACGTAGTCCTTGGCGTAGCCCCAGTCGCGCTGCGCGTCGAGGTTGCCGAGCTTGAGCACCTCACGGGTACCGACGGCGATCTGGGCCAGGTTGGTGGTGATTTTGCGGGTAACGAAGGTCTTGCCGCGCCGCTCCGACTCGTGGTTGAAGAGAATGCCATTGGAGGCGTGCATGCCGTAAGACTCGCGGAAATTTTTCACGATCCAGAAGCCGTAGAGCTTCGCCACCCCGTAAGGAGAGCGGGGATAAAACGGCGTGGTTTCCTTTTGTGGAATTTCCTGCACCAGGCCGTACAACTCGGAGGTCGAAGCCTGATAGAAGCGGGCCTCAGGGCACTGGTTGAACATGGCGTCGAGCAGGCGCAGGGTGCCGAGGGCATCCACCTGTGCGGTGTACTCGGGCACCTCAAAGGACACTTTCACGTGGCTCTGGGCACCGAGGTTGTAGATTTCATCGGGATGTATTTCGCGCAAGAGTTTGTTCAGGTTGGCACTGTCAGTCAGGTCGCCGTGATGGAGGCTCAGGTGCTCGTGTCCCATCAAGTGGTCGATGCGAGCCGTATTGAATACACTGGCGCGACGCACGATGCCATGCACTTGGTATCCTTTTTCGAGCAACAACTCCGTCAGGAAGGATCCATCTTGCCCGGTGATCCCTGTAATGAGCGCTTTTTTCATACTGAAAAGACGTGAAATAAAGTAAGATTGATGAAAGTAGATCGCCAAGCTCCACTTAGGAGGCAGAGGCCACTTTTTTAGAAGAGAATTGCTTGTCCACCCAGGCTTTGCCAATGAGCCATAAGAAGAGGCTGTTGGTGATCAAGTATCGTTTCCAGAGCCGCTGGGGATTTTGGATGAGGCGGTAGAGCCACTCCAGCGATAGGGTTTGCATCCAGGCAGGGGCGCGTTTTTCGATGCCGAGGTAGGCACGGAAGGCGTTGCCGACGCCGACCATTGAAGTCAGGACCTTACCTCGATGCGCGGCCATCCACTTTTCTTGTTTGGGACAGCCCAGGGCGACAAACAGGATGTCGGGCTGGCTAGCATTAATCTGATCGATGATACCTTGCTGTTCGTCGGCTGAGAGGGCGCGGAAGGGGGGAGAGTAAAAACCCGCCAGGGGCAAGTTGGGAAATTCCTGCCGAATACGAGCCTCCAGTTGACCCAGCACCTCGTCTGTATCGCCGTAGAAGTAGATGCGCAGGCCCTTTCGCTCGGCATAGCGGAAAATCTCGGGCAGCAAATCCATCCCCGCGACCCGGGGCTGATCGACATCGTGAAAGAGTTTGACGGCCACTGCTAGTGGCTTGCCGTCAGTAGTTGCAAAATCCGCACCGTTGACGACTTCTCGGAACCGCTCATCTTTATGCGCTTCGATCAGCATATGGACATTGGCACAGCAGGTGTAGGCAGACCCATGTGTAGCTTTGGCCTTGGCAATGCGAGCCACCATCTCGTCAATCCTTCCGAGGGAGAGCCAGGTCTCTAGCACGGGGAGCTTCTGCGAATCTATGATCATGAAGGTGGTGGGCCCACCCACGAGACCCTAACGAAAAAGAGAAAGG
>CAYVAP010000766.1:0-2611 GCA_964449365.1 uncultured Bacteroidia bacterium | reverse complement strand
AGCCATACTAGTCGCGCCACCGGCACTGCCGCCGCCGCCTGGGTCGCCTCGGTAGAAGTAAATATTGTCCGCGAAGACGGTGGGGAGGTCTCCGGAGAAAACGAGCTGGGCCAGGTTGCTGCGCCCGGTCAAGCCTGCAAAATCTGACAAGGGGAGGTCGAGGCTCACCCATGAACCGGTTTGAAGAGGGGGGCTGGTGAAGCTCAGCTCGTGAAAGCTGTCGTCGCCGCTTTCGTCAAAGGCATCATTGGGCCCAAAATCTCGCAGCAGAATCTTGAATTCGGCAGAAGCGGTCGGGTTGGGCGTCCAGATGTCTACGTGCAAGTGGGTCATCTGCGAGACGTCGATGGTCGGGGTCGTAAACTGGATTCCCACAAAGTTGAGTTGGGTGTATTGGATTATGCTATCTCCTTGCACCGCCACTTTGGCGCTTTGAGTGGTCGAAAACTCCCAGAAGCCATTGACGAAGTCCAGCGGCTCATCGACGTAGGCATCACTAAAAATCGAAATCACATCGCTAGCGGGTTGCACCGGGGTCGGGGCTGGGGTAGGGGGGAGATCGAGACCGCCGCCGCCGCCGCCGCCACCACCAGTGCCGTCGTCGTAGAAGTAAATGTTGTCCACAAAGACGTTGGGCAGACCACCGGAGAGCACAATCTGAGCCAGATTCTGCCGGGTGGCCAGACTGGTGAAGTCCGACAACGGCAGGTCGATGCTCACCCACGATTCCGTTTCCAGGAGAGGACTGGTCAACGTAACTCCCCCTGAGGAGCCATCATTGCCTTCGAAGCTGTTGTCGGGACCTACATCTACCAGCTCGACGATAAACTCAGCCGTAGCCGTGGGGTCGGGCGTCCAGATATCCATGTGAAAGTGAGTCATCTGAGAGATATCGATGGTCGGCGCCGTAAACTGAATGCCCACGAAGTTGAGTTGCGAGTAGCGAAAGATATTATCTCCCTGGATTTGCAGTTCCTGGCTTTGGGTGGTCGAAAATTCCCAAAAGCCATTGAGAAAGTCGATGGGTTCATCCTGGTAGGCATCGCTGTAGATCGCAATCACATCTTCCGCCAGGAAGGTCGGGGTGGGGGCTGGGGTGGCGGGTTTGACCAGTTCTCCGGTAGAGGTTACCGTCAGGGAGCCTGATGCGTCGCGCTCATCGAGTTTGGCGGTGATGACCGCCTGACCAGCGTCCATAGCCGTGATCAAGCCATCGGGGCTCACCGTGGCTACCATGGGATCGGAAGTGGTGTAGCTAAAATATGCCGGAGCCACTTCTACCCGTCGGTTGATGCCGGTAGGCAGGTTGAATTCGGCAAATCCGCCCGAGGAAAAGGATGCTCCTGTCTCCAGGGAAATGGTGGAGTCTACGCCGTTGAAGGCTGCTGCTTCTCTTGGTGCGATGGTGCCGAGGCTTTCGAAGCGTACCTCGTCGATCCAGAAGGTGTAGCCAGCGCCATTTTCGGGTCCTTCTGAATAAAAAAACATGCCTTTCTCCTCGGTGAGCTTGCTCGGATCAGGAATAGGGATGTAGTATTTCTTCCAGTTGGTGTTGACGGGAGTATTGGTGATGGTGGTCACGTAGCGGTTTTGGTCCAGATCATTGCCAAAACCAACGATGTCAAGGGTAGCACTTTTGGAGGCTTTGGCCCAGAAGGTGAGCACCGTGAAGCCTGAGAGATCGCGGCCTCCTGATACGAAGAACGCTCCCCCGGCGTAAGCGCCACTGGGATTGTCCACGTCGGGTACAGAGAAGCGCATGACCGAGGTGCCTTCATATGCGCCCTCGTTTACGACCTCGAAGGCGGTAGGGTCGGAGCCGCCAAAGGCCGCGTATTCTAACCCACCACTGAATCCATCGATGAAGATGTTGCCATTGACGGGGGCTTTGGCCGGCTCGATCTCATCGAGGGTGCGCTCACTACAGCCTATGCTCAGCATCAGCAAGGCAGATATGGCTATCCCAAGCAGGGAATAAAATGTTTTCGTAGACATTGGTCGAAATATTTTATTATTCTGAGTTGTGTTAACTAGAAAATGTTGATGTTGATGTAAGTGCGGATCTCCCACTCGTTTCCATTGGCAAACCCAACTGCGTTAGGGTCGCAAATGAAGTCGCCTGCGGCGTTCATCGTTCTGACGGGGCAGTAACGTGGGCTGAATTCATTCAGCGTTCTGAAAATGCCCATGATGCCAAGCTCAGTATTGGGCAGATCAAACAAGTCGGGCTTACTCAGGGTAGTAGAGAAGTCAAGCGAGACCTGATGGGGAAAGGTCTGGTTGAAGTCCCGGTGGTAGTCAAATGGCCCCCAATCGTTATGAGCATAAGATGCGATCAACTTCAGCTTGTTGTAGATCATGCGCAAGTCGATACCAGAGCGCCAGATGGTACGCTCGCTATCGCCGTTGGCCTGGGCAGTACCGCTGAAGACGTTCGCGATCAGGCCAGCCTCAGGACTGAACTTAGACACGACGCGGGCATGTGCCACCCATAGATCCTGGGCAGGTGCAGCACCAGGGAAGCCAAAAAAGGTACGACCATCGGACAAGGTCACGTTGACTTCATCCGCTTCGCCGGCGACATGGTGGTTCGACACGATGTAGCCATCCT
>CAYVAP010000765.1:0-2619 GCA_964449365.1 uncultured Bacteroidia bacterium | reverse complement strand
ACCACCGACTCCCTGGCTTCGGCTTCCTCAGCCATCAAACAACTGATGACCGATGCCTCCTCTGCCGTGGACAGTGTCGAAAACGTCACTGTCAAGCTCGATACTACCACCGGCACCATCGGGCTGCTGCTCAACGATCGGCAGCTATACGATAGCCTGGTGAGTACCACTACCAACCTCAACACCCTTTTGCGCGAGGCCAATGAGGACCCTAGCCGCTTTATCGACGATATCAAGATCTACTTCGATCTGCTGAGTCGTCGCCGAAAAAGCTCCGAAGATTAATCCCATTCCAACCTCTGACCACACATGTCTCAGCCTTTTCGCCCTGCGGGCCTGCCCGACTTTGATGCCGCTGCCCTCTGCGACCTGATCAGGCATCGGCGCTCCCTCAAGCCCAAAGACTTCAGCGATGAGCCCATAGCGCGCGAAACCATCGAGCAACTACTCGCCAGCGCACATTGGGCCCCTACTCACGGCAATACCGAGCCCTGGCACTTTGTGGTCTTCAGTGGTGAGGGGCTCCGCACCTTTGGTGAGCAGCACGCCGAGCTGTATCGACAACATACCCCCGCCGACCAGTTCAAGCAAAACAAATACGACAAAATGCGAGAGACGCCCCTGCGCTGCTCGCACCTGATCGTGATCTGCCTGCGCCGAGGTGAGCTAGAAAAAATTCCCGAAATCGAAGAGGTAGAGGCCGTAGCCGCGGCCGTCCAAAACCTGCACCTCACCGCCACGGCCCTCGGCATCGGCGGTTATTGGAGCAGTGGCGGGATGACCTACCACCCTGCCCTACGCGATTGGCTGGGCCTGCGCGAGCAAGATCGCGTACTGGGGTTTTTCATGCTGGGCCATCTCAAAGGGCCCTGGCCCCAAGGCAGCCGCAAAACCGACTGGACCGATCACGTCGAGTGGCGCGAACAATGACCGCGCCATGCAAGCATGACTGATGCGTCAGTTGCCCCTCGATCGCACCTGTATGACAGGGGCATAGAGGGCTGCAGCACAGGCCACCCCCACATATTGGCTCACTCAGTGGCCGCCCAAAGCGGCTAGGGCTTTGCATTCAACCTTGAACTTTTCTGACTATCCCGGAATCGGGTGCCCCACTCGCATCTGATTATCAGGAGGTGAAGGCTCATATGGGGTGAAGGTTCACCCTCTGTGTCCCTTCGCAGCGTCAATCGCCTCGCAGATTATTCCGCCTCTGCTTGAGCCTGCACGTGTACGCTGCGCAGCAACCGGATGCCCCGACCATCGCCCCACCGGGTCATGTGGTGGCTGAGGCTAGATCGCCACAGCGTATCCTGCTGTCGGTAGAAGGTCGTTTGCTCGAAAAAATCGTATTCGAAGTCGATCACCCCACGCAGCGCTCCCAACCCTCCGTTGCGGGTGAGACGAACGGTCGTGGTGCGCTCAGTGCCATAGTTGACCTGCCGATAAGGCGAGTAGCGTTCCTTGACCAGGCCAGGATTCGGCTCAGGAGGATCGGTGAGGAGATGATTGTGGTATTCGAGGCCCGCTTTCCATAGCGTATCGCCCTGCGCGGTGTATACCCAAATGGTGCTGCGCTGGTCGTGTTGCAAATCGACCACAGGATAGTCGAGCGCGACCTTGGCCAGGATGGCCCGGGCTTTCGCCTGAAACACCCACACCTCGCGCCCCACGGGTAGGTAAAACTGCCCTCCCCGGTACAGCGGCTGTCCAGGCGGTAGTGGTAGATCAAAAGTAACGAGTGCCCCCCCTTCGCGGCTGAAGAGACCTGCTTGCTGGGCCACGGTGTCGCTCAGCATGAGCACTGCTTCGCCCACCGCCAGAAAGTGGCTGCGGAGTTCGCCCACAGGGTAGGTTTGGGCCAGGAGGCCGCTCACGGCATCCAGCCGTAGGATTTGCCCAGGCTGATTGCTGCCCAGCCAGAGATCTTCCTTCTCGCCATCGATGCCGCCCAGCGTGGCCGGGGCCATACCGACGGTTTGTTGCCAATCGAGCTGCCCTTCGGTACCACGGTAGCGCAGCAGGTGGTTGCTACCTGCCGTCGAGTCGTGGTACAGCACGTAGCTGGCTACTGTCTGTGGGACAAAGGCCGTGTCGCCCGCTTCGAAGCGACAGGCAGCGAGCAGGCAGATCAAAGCGAGCGTCAGGAGCAGGCGCGCCATGGGAGGGGTTTCAGATGTCGCAGGCTGCCTCAAGCCCCATATGCCCATTTGAGGTAAATCGATCCCCAAGCAAAACCGCCGCCAAAGGCTGCCAAGAGCAGATTATCGCCAGGCTGAAGCTGCTTTTCCCATTCCCACAGGCAGAGGGGAATGGTGGCGCAAGTGGTGTTGCCATAGCGCTGGATATTGATCATCACCTTTTCTGGTGGGAGGTTGGCGCGGCGCGCCGTAGCGTCGATGATGCGTAGATTGGCTTGGTGAGGGACCAAAAAAGCCACGTCATCTCCGCTGAGGCCATTGCGCTTCATTACTGTTTCGGTGATATCGGCCATGCCAGAGACGGCGTGCTTGAACACCGTACGTCCATCCTGATAGATGTAGTGCTCGTTGTTCATCACGGTATCGAGCGAGGCAGGGTGGGCGCTGCCCCAGGGTTTTTGCTGGAGGTATGGCTCGCCCG
>CAYVAP010000764.1:0-2620 GCA_964449365.1 uncultured Bacteroidia bacterium | reverse complement strand
AGGCCAAAACACCAGCGTCAACCGCACCGTCACCAACGCCTACGTCGAAGACCTACAAACCCAGGTCTTGCAGCGCTACTTTATGCTGACTTTCACCTATCAGTTGCGGCAGTTTGAGGAGGCTGAACCTGAGTCAAAGCAATCTCGATTTTGAGCCTCGCGCCTGACTTCAACTCCGGCGGGTGTGTGCCCGTGTGCCTGGCTTTCTCGATTCAGCTCAGTGGACTGGTCTGGAGTCCGTATTTTATGCGTACCGGACGGGAGTACAGCGCAAACAGGGAAACCCCTGGTCGCCTGATCGGATTTTTGTAGCTTTAGAGGATGTTTGGGTGTTGGTGTTTCGAGGCCAAACGCAAGATTGCCACGAATAAATGGAATTGAGAGCCCCATTTATGAGTATGCGAAGGAAAAGCTGAGATGGGGGCCCTAGCTTTGAGGCGGGAGGAATATCGAGATATTCCGAGAAAAATTGACGCACTCATACTCATACCTGGGTTCCTTTATCCCAGGTATTCGTGGCAGGACAAGCTGGGGCCGTAAAGGAAAAACCCAAACAGCCTCTTAGCTCTCGACTGTCAACCCCAGTCCTGACATGCACTACATCGAAACCCTCATTGCCCAAAACCGCCTCGCAGAGGCTCTGAGCGCCTTGCTGCAAGCCCGTCCGCAGGACAAGGCTACCATTTTGACCTTGCAAGGCCGCCTCAGCGATATCAAACGCTCGGAGATGCTCGGTACCGAGAGCTATGATACCATTGCTCTGCAAAAAAATCGGCTGGTCAAGGCTATGTTGCAACTGATGGCGGCTACGCCTTCGCAGCCGGGGGAGGAAGTGGCCGATGAGGTGCCGGCCGAGCTACCTGCTGAGCCCAAACCGGGAGAGATGGAGCAGGTTTTGACAGAGATCCAGGGGCTGAAAGACAAGCTGCATCAGGGAGAGGCAGCAGCGCCGCCCAAAAAGCGCATCCTTTTCCTCGCGGCCAATCCGCAGCAGACCACCCGCCTCCGTACCGACGAGGAACATCGCATCCTCAAGGCTGAATTTGAGCGGGGGGCTGAGGCGCGCAGCCACTACGAGTTCTTGCCCTCGCAATTTGCCCTCACCCTAGGCGAACTGACCCGCGCCCTAGATGCCGAGCCGCACCTCATCCACTTTTCCGGGCATGGCCAGGCCGATGGCATCATCATCACTGATGAGCAGGGGCAGGCCCATATGCTGCCCGAAGCGGCCCTCAAGCGCATCTGCAAGCGCAAGCTCGCGGGTAAGACCGAACTGGTCATTCTCAATGCCTGCTTTAGCACCTTGCAAGCAGAGTTGATCTCAAGCTTTGATATCCACGTGGTAGGCACCCACTCGGCCATCGCCGACGATGCGGCGGTGGTTTTTGCCCAAGGTTTTTACAACGCCTTGGGTCGCCATCGCAGCCTGCAAGATTGCTACGATGATGGTATGCTGCAGGTGGAGACCCATCACGCTGATCAGGCCGATAAATTCGAAGTCTGGTATCAGGGCCAAAAGCTAAATTGGTAAAGGGTCTATCGCGTGCCCTCAGACGTCAAAACATCGGTTTCATTTTCTCGGCCAATCCCACCGCAACCAGCGTAGCCAGACTGATCAGCGCCTTGGCCACAAAGGCCAGCCAATACCCATCCGTGGGGCCGATGCGCTGGTTGAGCCAAAAGGCCGCCAGGAAAAGCAGCCCGTACAGCCCCAGCCTTCTGAGCCGATAGGGGATAGGGTAGTACTTTTGCCCCACCAGATAGACCAAGGTCGACATGATGGCGTAGCAAAGCAGCGTGGCCCAGGCCGAGGCCAGGTAGCCGTGGTGCGGGATGCCGAAGTAATTGACCAGAATGGTGATGAGCGCCCCGCTGCCCGTGAAGAGTAGGGCGAAGCGCGTCTGCTTGGTGAGCTTGAACCAGATGGAGAGGTTTTGGTAGGTACCGCTGAAGACGTAGGCCAGCAGGAGAATGGGCACCACGTCTAGCCCGACCCAGTAGGCGTCGTCTACGAAGGTGCGATCGGCCCCAAAGAGGCCAAAAAAGCTAAAAGAGACGATTTCTTTGACAAAAGAGCCGGTGATCAGAAAGCCCGTGAGGGTAGCCAGGCTGAAGTAGTGGAAGACCCGGGCAAAGGTACGGGGAGAGTCTTTTTGGCCTGCTTCGCGAAAGAAAAACGGCTCGGCCGCATATCGAAAGGCCATGATGGCCAGTTGGATGAGGATGGCGATCTTGTAATTGGCCCCGTAGATACCGGTCATCTCTCGGGCCGATCGAGTGGCCCCGGCAAACCAGGTGCCGTCTTCCCAGCGCAGGGGCAGCATGATGCGGTCCAGGGTTTCATTCATCATACCGGCCAGCCCGGCCAGCATGATGAAAAAGGCATAAGGCAGCATGGGCCGCAGCAGCTTCGGGTCAGGGCGCAGGTGGCGGGGCAGGTTGCGCCACAGAGTCATCAAAAACTGAACGCTCGAGGCCATCAGGTTGCTGACGAATACGTATTCGATGCCCAGGCGCAGCCACACCACGAAGACGAGGTTGGCGACCAGGGTGATCAGCACATTGGTGAGCATGATGGCCGCAAACCAGCGCACTCGCTCTTCTTGCCGCAGGCGAGCCT
>CAYVAP010000763.1:0-2622 GCA_964449365.1 uncultured Bacteroidia bacterium | reverse complement strand
TCGAAATTCGTAATCAGGAATTCGTAATTGGAAGTGCTGCTGGTCAAGATTCTATACGAATTTCGAATGGTTAATTACTTCATTCCGAAGGCACTAGGCCCTTATGGCCCTTTCATACCGGTGAGCACGACGAGCCAGCATATCGCGACGCGCAGTGGGAAATGGTCCTGCATCCCTCATGTTCTGTGCAACCCTTTGCGTGGCCATTACTACTACCTCTGTAAACCATCCCTCCTAAGGCCAAGGCGATGAGCCATTGAGACTGAAGCGCTGAACCTGCATGAAAGTTTTGTCTACCTCATCTTCTTATACAGAAGCCGACCTAGTGAAAGGCTGCCAGCAAGAGGACCCGCGCTATCAGCGGGCACTCTACGAGCGCTATCACCGCCTCATGCTCGGGGTATGCTTGCGCTATACGGACAACCGCGACGATGCGCAGGATATCTTGCAGGAGGGTTTCATTCGGGTGTTCAAAAACATCCAGCGCTTTCGCAGCGAAGGGTCATTTGAGGGATGGATCCGACGCATCATGGTACATACGGCCATCGAGCACTATCGTCGCAACTCGCGCTATTTCATGGTAGATGTCAAGGAGGCCGGCGATATCCAGCTCGATGCGGATGCCCTTTCGACGCTCAGTCGCGATGAGATCCTGGCTTTGATCCAGGAGTTGCCATCGGGCTACCGCGCAGTATTCAACCTCTACGCCATCGAGGGCTACACCCATCAGGAGATCGGGCGGATGCTGAACATATCTGATGGCACCTCGAAGTCTCAACTCTCGCGTGCCAGACGCTTGCTACAAGAAAAGCTCATTCGGCACAATATCCAGGGCGCAGCCAGCAGCGAATAGTTTTTTCGCCAAAGCAATGCCCCCCACCACGATCACCACCACATCGAAAATGATACGGTCATGAAAGAAGACCAACCAATAAAAGACTTGCTCCAAGATCAATTCGCTCAGTATGAAGCTGAGCCGGACCGCGACTTGTGGCCGGCTATCGAGTCGGGGCTAAAAGGGGCTCGCCGCAAAGCGATGCCGCGGTGGAGTCGCTATCTCGCCGTAGCCGCTTCGCTGCTCCTGCTGATGGGTCTGATCTGGCTACTACGTCAACCCCGCCAAGTGCCGCAGGGACCGATGGCGGAGCGCCCAGCTCAGCAGGAGACTGGACCGTCTCGACCAGAAGAACCGATACCCCCTACTGAGGCCCCCCCTGCGCCGGAAGCCTCATTGGCCGAGGGGCCAGACGAGGGCCCCCTTGAAAGCGAGCGCACAGCGCCGGGCAAGCGGCCCGATCAGCCCACGAAGCGGCCACAAATCGAGAGGCCAGAGGTCGCCCAGGAAGCCCAGGCTCAGCGTAGGCCCACCCAGCCCTCACGGCTGCATCTGCGCCCTGAGTCGATGACGCCTATTCACCACCAACTGGCTATCAACCAGTCGCTGACCCCCTCTCCTGATCCGGAGGCCGTACCCCCCGATGGCCTGCAGGTGCCCCTGCCAGCCAATCATCGCCGCAAGGTGCAAACGGTCAGCCACGCGGGCAGCAGCCGGAGCCTCAACCTCAATGAGTTGACCCTGGCCAGTGCCGTGAGCTTCGCCTCGGATGGATTGAGCCGCTGGGCCAAGTCTCCGGTCGAGGTTTCGGAAAAAGAAACGACGGAGCGAGAAGTAAAAACCTTTGAACTTGACATTCTCAACCTCAAGATCACGCGCAAAATCCACAAAAAGACTAAGTAACCAATTAATAATCAGATCACTATGCCATTGGCTCATCTTATTTACCGCCCCTTGACGCTGCTACTTTGCCTGTGTATGGGCAGCAGCCTTTCGAGCTTGGCTCAAACTGAGCCTGATGCCCCCAAGAGCGAGAGTTCGGCCGATACCACCGAGATTACCTGGCGAAACCGCAAGTTTATCATCGTCAGCGACGAGGGTGGAAAGCGCCTGGAGATCAAAGACCTCGGCGATGTGTCGGAGGAATCGACCAAGCCGGAATACGACTACGATTACGAAAACAAGGAGGTCCGCCATCGTCCCGACCGCTCGGATATCGACTTTTTGGGGTTCGATCTGGGGATCACCAACTACTACGTGAACGGGACCTACGGGGTCGATGCCGCCGCGCCAGAGCTGGAATTGCGCGAATTTCGTCCGGGGTCGCACGTGGCGCTGCACTTCCTGCCTACCCGGGTAGGCTTTGACAGGCGCGGCTACGTCAACTTGAAGACGGCCATTACCATCGACTGGAGCAATTATTACTACACCAACGATATCACTTTGCTCGGTGAGGGAGAAACGCTGCGCTACGATACCACGGGCATCAACTTCAGCAAAAACAAGCTGATGGCTCGCTACGCCCAAATTCCTCTGATGCTCAATGTCAACACCGATCCCGGTGGCAACGACGGCATTAGCATCTCGGTGGGTGGCTACGTGGGCATCCTGTGGGGGGCGCGTACCAAGCAGGTGAGCGAGGAGGCAGGCACCGTCAAGATCCCGGACACTTTTTTCCTGAATCCCTACCGCTACGGCCTCATCGCTCGGATGGACTTCAAATGGTTTGATATTTACCATGCCGCGCGCGATCGGGATCGCCCAGTCGGCGCCGCGCTGCGCCAGCC
>CAYVAP010000762.1:0-2626 GCA_964449365.1 uncultured Bacteroidia bacterium | reverse complement strand
CAGCCCCCCACATATTGGCTCACTCAGTGGCCGTCCAAGCGGCTAAATTTACTTTTAACCAGGAACGTTGAACTCTTTCCACTAGTAGCCAAGGCTCAGTCCGAAATCGTCCATTCCCCCACATCACTGCGGTAGGTCTGCACGCTACCCTGATCGGGTATGTAGCGCAGCGTAAAGGCTTCGCCCTGCTGTCGCCGGACGTACTTTACCGCGCCAGGAAAATCTGTCATCTCGATGGGATCGAGATTCGAGGGAAATGTCCCCTGAGCTTGCTGATGCTCTTGCAGGGAGGTAACCACCGCCTCGACGGCGGTAGGCACAGGCTCGGCGCGCAGGCGCTTGAAAAGGGCCGTAGACATTAACGTAACCACCACCCCCATGGCGATCAGAGCAGGCCAAGAGACCGTAATCCCGGCGTTGCGCACAAAGAGCAGCGTGAGCAATAGGCCCAGGCTGAGGCTGCCTATGCCAATCATCACGTAGGGTACCCAGCTACCAGCTTGAAAGCCAGACAGGACAAAACCTAGCACCACGGCGGTTAATAGCACTAGAAAATACAGCAAACGATTCGTATTGACAGATGGCATGAGAAAATGATTGAATGGAAAAAGCCAGGGGAGATTATTGGTCTCCCGTGGCTTGTTAAACTTCTCATCTGAAACAATGGTTCAGGCCAATTGCCGCACCATTTTTCAGTCAGATTTAAATTGAATCTGTCCCGATCCTTTGATCCCCATCTTATTCAGAATACGCAGGTACTTGTCGTATTGATCCCCAGGGATGCGTTTGCCATTGATGCGGAGCTTGTCCTCGTCAAGCTTAACGACCAAGGCTTCGTCCTCCGCCTGGATGATGCCGTCATCTATGGCAGCTTTCTTGAGGGCCCCTTCCCCCTCGCGCAGGCGCGCTGCATCATCCCTCAGCCGGCGACGCTCTGCGTCGAAGCGACGGCGCTCAGCCTCCAACGCTCGCCGGGCTTGTTGGCGCTCGCGCTTGGCCTGCTCCATTTCGCGCTGCACCTCTCCTTGGGCCCGCTCTATCTCTCGCTGTGCGCGCTGCGCTTCGTGGCGAGCCCGCTCTGCGTCGTGGCGAGCCCGTTCCGCTTCGTGGCGAGCCCGTTCCACTTCCTGCTGCCGCATTTCCTCGGCTTGCGCTTGCATGGCTACTTCCAACTGAGACATTGGTTCAGCCATCGTAGTTTCCCAGTCTACCCCATGGTCTGCCTGCGCGACGTATGCTTCGGCCCAGGCCTGCATTTCTTTCGCATAGGCTCCCCAGGCTTGCTCGTAAGATTCTACCCAGGTGTTTCTCCACTCCTCCATGGATCGTTCATACTCCTGCCAGCTTGCTTGATAAGCAGCCGTATCACCGTTCCATTCGATAGCGGGCAGCGGCGGCTTAGGAGGGATCGGCGGCACCGGTGGCACGACAGGTTTCTCAGGCAGAGGCGGTAGCGGTGTAGCAGGGGTCGGCGGAGGCGAATCGACCCTGCCAAGCGTCAAGGTCATCGCCCTCGACGCGAGGCGAGAAAGAGGTACCACATCCCAGGGCTCCCCCTCAGCGATGGTACTTTGTGGCGCTTTTGATTCGCTGAGCGCTGGCTGGTCGTTTGTCCTGAAACCATGTTGGGCAAACCACGGCCCCCTTATACCCAAGGGCTCAGTCAGGACCTTTTCCCCAAAAGGCTCACGCGAGGCCTCGGCCTGGGCGGGGGTCAGCCAAAATCCCCCCAGCGAAAGCAGCAATAGCAGGCTGGCGACCACGGCCCGGCCGCGACTCTGAGGAAGGGTATGTGGAGCTAGCAAACGCTTGACGCGGGTGAGCAAAGGCTTGCGAGGGCTCGATAGGCCAAGGGCCATATGACTAGGGACCGTGGCTTCGGCCAGTTCAGCTAGGGTGTGCGCGTACTGCATGGCGTTGCCACAGATAGCCACCGCGAGGTCGTCGCAGCAATACTCGCGGGCCTGGCGCAACTCGCGGCCCATCCACCAAATGCCGGGATGGTAAAAAAACAGCACCTCCACTAGACTTACCAGCAGGTTGATCAGGTAGTCATGACGGCGAATGTGGGCCAACTCGTGCATCAAAATAGCCTCCACCTGCTCGCCACTCAGGCCGCTGAGCAGCCCCATTGGCAGCAAAATCACAGGTTTGAAGTGCCCCAAGGTGAGGGGGCTGTCGATGAGATGAGATTCAATCAGCCACACGGTGCGTGTCAATCCCAGACGGCGAGCCAGCCTGTTGACCTCGGCTTGCCAGGCGTAGCCCATGGTCTGAGCGTTGCGATAGCGCAGCGATTGGGTGTAGGCATAGTTGCTGAGCCAGCGCAAAAACAACAGGCCAAAACCTGCCAGCCATAGTGCCGCCAGCCAGGGCGTGTAGGGGGTCAGCCATTGACTTACCTGTTCTGACCAGACTTGGGCCGAAACCTCGTGGCTTGACTCGCTTGGCTCGCCTGCCCGAGGTCCGTTTTCGGTGACGTCGGTAGCTTGGGCCAGCGGGGCAAATGGCTCGTGAGCTAACCGACCATCTTCAGTAGGCCGATGGCTGGCATTTTGAGGATGCACCTGAGCAAAGGTGAAGCCTGCTACGCAGAGCATGACTCCCATGCCAATCACGCCGCTGA
>CAYVAP010000761.1:0-2633 GCA_964449365.1 uncultured Bacteroidia bacterium | reverse complement strand
ACGATCATTCTACTGGACATGAGCTTTTGGCGCGCTCGTTTTTGGACAAGATGGGGCAAGATTAACAAGATAGCTTTCAGGTGCTTATGATCCTGTGAATCTTGCAATTCTGTCTGAGTGGATGATGTCCAGTAGTCTGATTGTAAAGTTGTAAGACACGATCACTTATTGGTAGCAAGGCCATTCAATAAATCAACCACTCTCCCATTCCACCACTTTGAAGGATAGCTTCCGCCGTGTACCCGGGTATGCTCCTTGTATTCTTCAACCCTGCATCACCCATTTACTCAATCTTCATTTTGCCATGATCCGTATCATTTGGTTGTTACTCGGTCTCGTTGGTCTTTGGCTGCTGCTGAGTCGCTGCGTACCCAAGCAGCAGGGACTTACCCCCAATCGCTACCTCATCGGTGAAGGGGAGCGCCCGTGGGTCATCGCGCACGGAGGGGCCAAGGCCCTGTTTCCCGAAAATACCATGGTAGCCTTTGACGGCTCCGTAGCGTTGGCAGTCGATGCCTTGGAAATCGACGTGTGTATGACCGCCGACGAGGTGCTAGTCCCCCACCACGACCTCACCATCGACGCTACCAGCGACGGCAGCGGCGAGGTGATCAGCTATCTCTACAGCGAGCTGTTGGCCTTCAATTTTGGGCACCGCTTCACTGCCCTCGACGGCACTCAGCCCTATCGAGACAGCCCGATCCAATTGCCGCGCTTGATCGATGTGCTCAACCGCTATCCTGAGATGGATTTCATCGTGGAGATCAAGGACGCAGGTGAAAACGGCAAGCGCGCCGCCGAGCGCATGCAGAGCGTGATCGCCAACGCGGGGGTGGCTGATCGGGTCGTGGTGGCCTCTTTTCACGACGAAGTGATGAAGCACTTCTATGAGATCACTAGCGGACAAATTCCCATTTCTGGCTCCGAAGGGGAGGTCAAAGACTTGGTCTTCAGCGGCCTGACCGCGACCGAATGGCTATATCGTCCTCGTGCCTCTTTGGTGCAAATCCCCACCGAAAGCGCCGGTATCAACCTGGCCTCCAAGCGCGTGATCAAATCGCTGCATCCCCGCGACATGGCCGTGCAGTACTGGACCATCGATGACCCCGCCAAGATGCGCGAGCTGATCGACCTCGGAGCCGATGGTCTCATCACTGATCGGCCCGACTTGATGTGGGACGTGCTGCGAGAGATGGGATACTGAGATGGATGTCCATCGGAGGGATGGCCGACCTTTTCACCCTCTCATCTGCGCCACGACCTCGACCAGCCGCTCGATGTCTGCGCTGTTGTTGTAATAATGCACCGCAGCGCGCACCATACGATCCAGACCGCGTCGCTCCATGTCGAGGCGCGCACTGCCCATCCAAGCGATGGATACCCGGATGCTGGCCTGGGCCAGCCGTTCTTTGACGATATCAGGGCTGTGGCCCGCCACGGTAAAGGTGACAATACCGCTGCGTACCCGGCCTTCATCGTGTACCCGTACGCCAGGCAGGGCGGTGAGTTTTTGGCGCAGCTCGTCTGCCAGATACCGGATCTGGGCCCAGATCCTCTCGGGGCTCCAGGCCAGGTAGTATCGTACCGCTGCCGCCAAGCCCAGCCGATTGGCCCGGCTAAATTCGAAGTTTTCGAAGCGACGCGCTCCCTGGGCCCACTCGTATCGGTCGAGGGCGACCCAATTGGCTCCGTAGATGTCGGGAAACACCGGGTCCAGTTGTTCTAGTCGTTCTTTTCGCACGTACAAAAAGCCCGTGCCGCGCGGCGCGCGCAGAAATTTGCGCCCCGTGGCCGAAAGAAAGTCGCAGCCGAGGGCCTGCACATCCAGGGGCATTTGGCCGACGCTTTGGCAGGCGTCGAGCAGGTAGAGCAGCTCGTGCTCGCGGGCGATGCGACCCACCTCCTCGGCAGGGTTGACCAGGCCGCCGTTGGTGGGCATGTGGGTGAGCGCAATCATGCGCACCTCAGAGTTGATCATGCCGCGCAGCGCATCGAGGTCGATTTCGCCGTGCTCATTGTTGGGGACTACCCGAAAGGACACCCCCATCTGCCGCTGTAGCTGCAAAAAGCCGATGTAGTTGGTGCCGTATGCTGCCTGAGCCGTGAGAATCACGTCGCCGCGCTGCCAGTCGATGCTCCGAAAAGCCTTGTACCAGGCTGTGGTCGCGCTCTCCTGCAAGGCAACCTCCTGCGGCTCCGCCCCAATCATGCCAGCCACCAACTGATAGGTCTGATCCAGCTCATGGGCAAAAGCCACCATGGCTTCGTAGCCCCCCATGCGGTGTTCGTCTTGCTGAAAGCGGCTGACTGCCTCTAGCACCACGTCGGGTTGAAGAGAAGCCCCTGCGTGATTAAAGTGAATCCCATAGCGGACCCCTGCGGTTTCGTGGCGGATCTGTTCGATCTCGGAAGAGGTAAATGCACTCATACCGAAAGGTACGCAAGGCTAGGGTAGGGGCAAAGCCCGAGAGGCGTAGTCATTAGTTTCGCGGTTTAAAGTTCAAGGTTGAAAGTTGCCCAGGCTGCGCAGAGCCAATCAGGGCTATTTGCCTAGAATGAACGGCACAACTTAGTTTGGGTAAGGTATGAGCATCATTCAAAATAGCTCTCTGAGGCGCTAGGAGGTACATTTT
>CAYVAP010000760.1:0-2640 GCA_964449365.1 uncultured Bacteroidia bacterium | reverse complement strand
ACAACCTGCGGACCGAAAGGCGCACCAATCGCATCGCTTCTATCGTCGCTCACCTCAACTTGGGGGATGAGGTCGAGACCTCGCAGTTGTACGCCGAGGTGGAAGACTACCTCAATCAGCGATACGGGGTGGCTTCAGGTAGCTATGGCCACTACGTGTGGGAGGGCCTTACGCGCCACCTGACTCGTATGGAAGTGCATCTGCGCCTCTCTGATACCAAAAAGGGGATGACGCTGAACTTTGTGGATACCGAACCGACTTCCACTGATTCTCTGACCGCTGACATCGAGCTAGACTCGATGGGGCGCCCCCTGCTGTTGCGTTTGCCGGTCGGTACTACCAAGGTGGACTCGAGTTCGCCTTGACCCTTGCCTCGCTGGCTGCCACGTTCGTTGAACATTGACCGATACGAATGGTTATGGGATTTTACGCAACAATCTGGCTGTACCTGGCAGGGTCGATCACACGGTTGCGTCAGGCTACCGAGCCTCATATTGCAGAAACGCTAATTCATGAAGATTTACACCAAAAAAGGCGATAACGGCACTACCTCTCTCCTAGGTGGCACCCGAGTCGCGAAAGATGACCTTCGCCTGGAAGCCTATGGCACCGTCGATGAGCTTAATGCTAACCTAGGCTTGCTGAGCGATCAAGGGGCCGCCAAAGAATATCTCTCGCTCATTCGGGAAGTGCAAAATAAGCTCTTCACGATTGGCTCTCACCTGGCCAATGACGCCGAGGCGTCGCATTTTTCGCTACCTGAGCTGAAAGAGGAAGACATCACGCTCCTGGAGAAATCAATCGACGTGCTCAACGAAGAGCTGCCAGAGCTCAAAAATTTCGTGATTCCCGGCGGTCATCCCGCCAATTCGGTCGCTCATGTATGCCGCACAGTCTCCCGTCGAGCGGAGCGACGGGTAGCCGGGCTGACTCATCAGGTCGAAATGAATCCCTTTATTCTGATCTACCTCAACCGTTTGTCTGATTGGCTGTTTGTCTTTGCCCGCTACCTCTCTCACCGCACGGATTCGAGAGAAATCATCTGGCAGCCTTGACCTTAGCTCGTTCCACCAAGTTTGACTGCTGCCTCGCCTCAGCGCTTCGCTGCTCACTGCCTTCCGCCTATGCTCAACCGAGAAACTCGCATTGGCCTCACGGTGCTTCTGGGCCTGCTTATCGTCTACCTGACCATCGCCTGGGCCAGGCGAATCCACCTGTTTGCCCCAGAGGTCAATTCCTACCAGATCAGTTTTGAGACGGTAGATGGCCTCATGCAAGGGGATGTGGTGAACGTACGTGGCTATCCTGCCGGTCGGGTGACCCAGATTTCACCCAGCAATGACTACGTACGGGTCGAGATTGCGCTGGATCGCAGCATCACTCTATACCAGGATGCCCAGGACGAGATCCAAATCAAGGAGATCATGGGGGGCAAGCAAATCAGCCTCCTGCCCGGTCGTCAATCTCCAGCCCTAGCGGCAGGCGGTAGCATCGAGGGCCGAACCTCGCTCGACTTTGCCTCTTCGTTTTCGCAGGTCGGCAAGCTCCTCAATGAAATCGATCGGCAAACTCTAGACGAAACAACCGCCCGCCTCGACCGCATCAGCCGACAAATGGAGGCGATTTTGCTCAACATCGACCCCCAGGCTACCGGGCGCATCATCTCTAACCTGGAAAACAGCACGACTCGCTTGAATGAGCTTATCCGCCCGCTGAATGCCCAGCGCATCGACCGTACCTGGGGACGGATAGACACCTTGCTGATTCGGGCGGGGCAAGGGCTCGATCAGATCGATAGCCTCTCGGCTTTAGCCAAAGCATCGACTCTACCGCGCGCGGATTCCTTGCTAGACCAGATGTCAGAAACTTTGACGCTAGTCAACGGGCTTGCGCAAGATGCACAGGCCCTGGCCGACCTCTTGCAAGACCGAGAAACCCTGCCGGGCCAGATCTTACACGATCGCAGCCTGCCGCAAAGGGTAGATAGCTTGCTTTACAACCTGAACAACACCCTGCGACAAATTCAGGACCGCAAAATTATCGTGGGGTTTCGACTCAAAGACAAAAAGTAAAAGCGAGACGACTGCAATGCATCTGAGCATCCGCTTCGCGTCTCGCTTGTTTTTTGGTTCCAATGATCAAATATACATGATGGGAGGTAAAAATCAAGGGTCTGAATAATTTTTTCTTGGTCAATTCGTTTCTTCTCTCTTATTCCGTCCACTTCTCTCCTCATTCGACGTCTTTCAAGATTCCTTCAAACAACCAATCGGCCACCAGTTGCCGATTGCGCTCGGTCACGAGTCTCGCCTGATCGTTGGGATTGCGGATGTTGCCCAATTCGATAAAGACCGCCGTGGGCTCTGTTTCGCGCAGCATGTGCAGATCGCGAGGGGTAACGGTGCCTTGGTAGCCCCGGCCTTTGCGCAGTTGACGGTACTTTTCGCGCACGGTATTTTGCAGGTGAGTGGCAAAGGCGTAGCTCGCGGGATCGCCAATTTTGTGGTAAAAAAACATGTCTACCCGCTCGTGGCGGCTGTCGGAGTCTACGTGGATGACAATCAAGCGCTGATAGGGTACGCCCCGGTTCAGATTGGTGCGGTAGAGGGTGTTCACGGCGTTGGATCGCTGCATGAGGCG
>CAYVAP010000759.1:0-2642 GCA_964449365.1 uncultured Bacteroidia bacterium | reverse complement strand
GGCACAGGCCAGCCCCCCACATATTGGCTCACTCAGTGGCCGCCCCAAGCGGCTATATTTACTTTCAACCTTGAACATTCAACCGCGAAACTAATGATTAGATGCTTACCAGCTACTTGACCACGAGGCCGTTCATCAGGGCGCGGATTGCCTCTTGATGCTGCAAAAAGACCTGCCTCGGAGCATAGAGGGTAAACTGCAAAGTATAGCCCTCGCCAGGGTAATAGTAGTTGTAGTAGGTGAAATTTTCGCTGCGCAGGCTGCCATCGATGCGCACACACAAGATGAAGCGGTCGTTGACATCGCGGTACTCTTCGGCGATGGCGCGTACGTTGCTAGCCATCCCCTTCAGATTGGTTACTGTGGCTTCTACCAGTTGAGGCAGAGGTACTTCGGTGGGCTCCACGATCAGCATGGCCACCGCTTGGGCCCTGCGAAAAGAAAAGATTACCTCGGTATTGGGGTTGTCGGGGGAAGGAGGCTGCGGTATCCACTGGTTGGGGTTGAACCAGGTGCGGTACATCCCATCGGGATCGGGAATGTAGAGGGTCGCATCGCTGGGGCGTTGGTAGGGAAATGGATTGGTCGGAAAATCGCCATTGCTTTGCAAAGGGCGGGGAGCACGATCTTCTTCGAAGTCGTCGCGGGCCGTGCCTGTGCGGTTGCTGATGTTGACGCGGCTTGGCTTGCGTTCTTTGGGTGAATTGGTGGACGGTTTGCGCTCGGTGAGGGTGCCATCAGGCTGAATGATAATGGTATCCCCGGCAGCCGTAAAGGTGGTTACCTGGCCTAGCCCAATCGCTAGCCAGCTATTGATTACAAAAATCAGGCAAACCCTGGCCATAGGCAATGTGATAGTTTGTTAAAGAGCTGCAAGTTGGGGAAAATACCGCTGATTCGAAACGCGAACGGTCCCTCATTGCCCCCCTTTCTTCCTGACATTTTCGCCTAGATTTTACTACCTTCGTCCACGCCATCAGATTCCACTTTCCCACTAGCTTACGCGCATGAACCAGGCCGATGACAAGGTGCTCATTTTCGCCGTCGAAGACGATGAGTGGTATCAAGAATTGCTGGTCTTCAACCTAGAGACCAATCCCGACCATGTAGTCAAAAGCTTTTCGACCGGTGGTGAGGTGCTCAAGCATCTGCATGAGCAGCCTGCCATCATCACCCTCGACTACCGCTTGCCCGACATGACCGGCAGCGAGGTGCTCAAAAAGATCAAAGAGTTTGATCCCGAGATCGAGGTAATCGCCATCTCCGAGCAAGACCGCATCGACACCGCTGTGTCGCTGGTACGCGAAGGGGCCTTTGACTACATCGAGAAGTCCAACGACATACGCGATCGCCTGCTCAACACCATCAGCCATATCCGGCGCACCCGACACCTCAAGTCGCGCATCGTGAAGCTCGAAGAGGAGGTCGGGCAAAAGTACGACTTCGAAAAGACCATCACCGGCCAGAGTTCGGCCATCAAAAAGGTCTTTGCCCTGATCGAAAAGGCCATCAAGACCAACATCACCGTGACCGTCACGGGCGAAACTGGCACGGGCAAAGAGCTGGTAGCCAAAGCCATTCACTACGGCTCCAAACGCAGATCGGGGCCCTTCATTCCGGTGAACATGGCCGCCCTGCCTAGCGAGCTGATCGAGAGTGAGCTTTTTGGCCACGAAAAAGGCGCTTTTACTGGCGCGCAGATGAGGCGCATCGGCAAATTCGAAGAGGCCCATCAGGGCACCATCTTTCTCGATGAGATCGGCGAGATGGACATCACCTTTCAGGCCAAGCTGCTGCGGGCCTTGCAGGAGCGCGAAATCGTGCGCATCGGCTCCAATAAGCCCGTCAAGATCGACGCCCGCATCATCGTGGCCACCAACCGCAACCTGCTCGAAGAAGTCAAGAAAGGCAACTTCCGCGAAGACCTCTACTACCGCCTCTTTGGCCTGCCCATCGAGCTACCTCCCCTGCGCGAGCGCGGCAAAGACGTCATCCTGCTAGCCAAGTCCTTCCTCGAGCGCTTTACCAAAGAAAATGAGTTGCCCTCTCTGACCTTCTCTACCGCCGCCCAAAAAAAACTCATGGCTTATCCCTATCCCGGCAACATCCGAGAGCTCAAGTCTATCGTAGAGCTCGCCGCCGTGATGACCAATGGGCATGAGATCAGCGAGGATGAGATCACCTTCACCAGCGACGACCCGCTGCCAGACCTCATGGCCGAAGAAATGACCCTCAAGGATTACACCAACCGCATCATCGACACCTATCTGGAGCGATACGATCAAAACGTCAAGCTTGTAGCGGACAAGCTCGACATCGGCGTGTCGACCATCTATCGCATGCTCAAGGAGCGAAAATAGGCTAGGAAAAGGGCCAGTCGGATTTCTTCTTAGTAAGACTCAAAGAATAACTTCTCTCATTCGGTTAGAGATCTCGTTCCAGATCAAGGAAGGATAGTGAGATGGTGAGGTTTTGGGGTTTTGAGGTTTTGGGGTTTTGGGGTTTTGGGGTTTTGGGGTTTTGGGGTTTTGGGGTTTTGAGATGGTGAGATTCTGAGATGGTGAGATTCTGAGATGGTGAGATTCTGAGATGGTGAGATTCTAAGATGGTGAGATTCTGAGATGGTGAGATTCTAAGATGGT
>CAYVAP010000758.1:1277-2653 GCA_964449365.1 uncultured Bacteroidia bacterium | reverse complement strand
TTGGCTCACTCAGTGGCCGCCCAAGCGGCTAAATTTACTTTCAACCTTGAACGTTAAACCGCGAAACGAATGACTAGGTATTCCTTACTCCATATACCGCCGTGTTCAGGAGTATGGCAGCGCCTACCGCAAAAAAAACCACCCCCTCGCTCCTTAGCATATGGAGCAAGGTGGGTGGACAACACGCTTTGTTTTTGTTCGATTGCTGTCTGCCGAGAAGCAGATACAGCCGGGATAGGTGAGATGCGTAAATGTCAAGAAAGAACGATTTGAACAAAAACTAGGCAAATCAAAAAGAACGATGAGAATATCATTGTCAGCCGCCTGCGGCGACGTTTTTGGAGTCATGGTGAGCGATGCACAATCCAGAAGGATTGGCCATAGGCAAGGTTGGTCGTGCGTATGCGTAGTAGGTAAGCGCCCAATGGTAGCTGGCCCAGCGAGGTGCGCCATGGCCCTCCACCTGATATCTTCTCTTGTCGAATGCGCCGCCCCTGCGCGTCATAAAGCTCCAGCCAGCCCTCCAGTGGGCGATCCGCTTGGATCACCACGGCCTGTTGTACGCGATCATGGTACCAGTGCAGGCTAGATGGCTCGGGACTACGTAGCGCGGTGGCCGTGGTATCGATGGCCAAATCAAAGGGCGCAGGCAACACCGAAAACGGCTGCGGATGGCCCAGGTGATCGATGGCCTCGACACGCAGAAACTGAAAGGTCAGGGGCAAAATCTGCTTGGCGATGTCATCGCTGATCACCACGATGATGCTGCCCACCCGGCCATAGCCATTGCGGGATACCTGATCCGTGCGGGTGATGGCTATCTGCCATCGCCCCCTCAGCGAATCTACCTTGGCCAGGGTGATCAGATCCACATTTTTCTGCCCCAGCCAACTGCCGTCCCAGCGCGTACCAATCACCTCGATCAGGCTGGTGTCGTAGCTCAACTCGACCGCCAAGCCATAAGCCTGGGTAGCGACCGAGTCTTGCGTTCCCACGTGCAGCATCAACTCCACCGTATCGCCGGGGCTGATGCTCTGTGGGCCGAGCAACTTGACCGGAGCCTCTCCCGCCAAGCTGGGTAGCAGACTGCTATCAGACAGGTAGCCGCCATGGGTGCGACCGTAGTTTTCGAATACCGCCAGGGTATCTGCGAAGGTGATCTGCCCGTTGCCGTCTCCATCGACGTGCTTGGCGTCGATATTGGTCGCGGGATAGAGCATCCCCCACTGGTTTACCGTTTGGGGCAGCCAACTCAGGCTGGCGCTCGGGCGCAAGGGTCCGGTATCGCCAAACAGCAGCCCCAAGGGTAGTAAGTCCAGAAAGTCCGCGATGCCATCGTGGTTGGCGTGCCGGACATTCGCTGGGGTGAACGTCCG
>CAYVAP010000758.1:0-1267 GCA_964449365.1 uncultured Bacteroidia bacterium | reverse complement strand
TACCGTTGAGTCGCCACTGCCCCACGAAGACGTCGAGGTTGCCGCCTGAAGTCAGGCTAAGGTTGTTGCCATAGGGATCGAACTGAGCGGTAGCATTGAAGCCTCCCGCTTGATACAGGATACCATCTTGGCCCATGGCTAGGGCCATTCCCAGATCAAAGCCTTGGCCGCCCGAGGGCTTGGCCCAAAGAAATTGGCCGGCGGTATCCAACTGTTGCAAAAAAACATCGGCTGAGGGGGTGAAGGTGCCCATGGTGCTGCTCAGCCAATATTCGCCAGGCCCGGGGGCCATATCTAGGCTATCACTAAAGGTTCCCGTAAAAAAAGGCTGCCCCAGCGAATCGAGCACCATCGCGCGCATTTCTGCATCGGCGCTTGCGCCCCAGGCTTGCGCCCAGCGCAGGCTACCCGCTTGGTCTACCTGCTGGCAAAAGAAGGCGTATTGACCACCCGCATCCAGCCAAAGGGTATCGAGGCCAGGATCGGCATCCATCACGCCTCGAAAGCGACCCGCACAGTAGAGCAGCGAGTCGTGGTGCAAGGCTACTCCGGTGCCATCGATGCTTTGGTCGTTCCCCAGAGCATAGGCCCAGACGAAATCGCCTTGTGAGTCCAATTTGACCACGCAAAGGTCGCGCCCTTGGCCAGCGTCGAGCACGAAGCTCCCCGCGCTCGGGTCGGCATCAAAGCTCTGCCCAAACTCGCCCAGCACATATAGCTCGCCCGTGCTGCTTATCTCCACGTCTATGCCCAGGTCATCGGAGGCCCCGCCCAGCATGCGCACCCAGGAAAAAAGCCCCGCTTGATCCAGGCGTAGCAGAAACAGATCGTCATTGGAAGAGGCCAGCACAGCACTATTCACCCCCGGGTCGAAATCTGCCGCCCCCCGGAAATAGCCGATGATGGCCATGCTCCCCGATGGCGCGACCGACATCGCGATAGCCTGCTCCGAAATGGCTCCTCCCCATTGACGCACCCACTGTAGCTGTCCCTCGGGAGAAACACACTGGGCAAACATGCTGCCTTGAGCCTCATCGAAAGTCATGCTGCCAGGCCCTGGCGCAAGATCGGCGCTGCCTTGAAAGTGGCCCAGCAGATACACCCTGCCTGCGCTGTCGAGGTGCAGATCTGCCGGGGTGTCGTTCCCCGCGCCGCCTAGGCGATAGGCCCACAGAAATGCGCCGTTGCTATCGAGCTTTTGGACGAAAATGTCGGTATTGCCTGCCGAGGTGAGGTAATAAACCCCGGGGCCAGGATCGAAGTCTAC
>CAYVAP010000757.1:0-2665 GCA_964449365.1 uncultured Bacteroidia bacterium | reverse complement strand
ACTTACCCTCGAATTCGTCAATCGTTTCATCGCAATGAAAGTATTTCGTTTCTGGCTCTTGTGTCTGCTGCTGAGTAATTGGGGCGGAGCCATGCTGTCCGCTCAGAACCTCACCCAAACCCTGCGTGGAGCCGTCATCGACCAGGCCTCGCGACAGCCGCTGCAAGGGGCTACCGTGCTGGTGCGCGACACGGAGCCGGTATTGGGGGCCACCACCGACGCCCAGGGGCGTTTCGTGATCGAGGAAGTGCCTCTGGGTCGCCAAGCCATCGAAGTACGCTACGTGGGCTACGCGATCTTGGTGCGCAGCAACGTGGTGATGAGTTCGGGGCAGGAGACGGTGCTGGAACTGCTGCTGACTGAAAAAGTCCTGGAGGGCGAAGCGGTGGTGATCGAATCGGATCAACGCCAGGTGGTCAACGAGGCGGCGGTGGTGAGCGCCCGTTCCTTTACGGTGGAAGAGCTGCGGCGCATCCCCGGCAGCATCGACGACCCCGCCCGTATGGCAGTGAAGTTTCCCGGCATTTCGCCCAACAGCAACGTGCTCACCAACGAGCTGAACGTGCGGGGCAATCCGGCCCGAGCCGTGCTGTGGCGCCTGGAAGGGGTGGACATCTACAACCCCAATCACTTTGGGCTGCTAGGCGGCTCCGGCGGCTCGGTCACCCTCTTCAGCCAGCAACTGCTCACCAACACCGACTTTTTCTCCGGGGCCTTCCCCGCCGACTATGGCAACGCCCTGGGCGGCGTCTTCGACGTGCGCTTCCGCAACGGCAACAGCCAGCAACGGGCCCACAGCGTGCAACTGGGCTTCCTCGGCATCGACCTGGCCACTGAGGGGCCGTTTTCGAAAAGTGGCAACTCCTCCTACCTGGTCAATTACCGCTACTCGACCACAGGGCTGCTGGACCAGTTTCTGGAGCTAGGGGCTATTCCCACCTTTCAGGACCTGTCTTTCAAATTACACTTCGATTTGCCCAAGGCAGCCACCCTCGACGTGTTTGGCATCGGAGGCCTGGGGGACATTTCCTTTCAGCCGGTGCTGGACACCACCCAGTGGCAGGACCGCCCGGGTGCGAACTTCGGACGGGTGACCCGGGCCCTGACCGGCACCATCGGGGCCTCCTACACCCAGCCCTTGAGCGAGAAAACCTTCCTCAAGACCTCGGTGGTGGGCACGGGGCTGGACCAGTTTCAGGTGCGCTATTACCAAAACAAGGACCTGGTAACCGCCGACACCACCCGCCGCACTGTTGATCAGGACTACCGGCTGACCTCCTCGACGTTCATCAACCACAAATTCGGGCCACGCCACACCCACCGCAGCGGGCTGATGGTCCACGGGCTGTTCAGCGATGTGTTTTTTGTGCAAGGCAACGAAAGCGACGCCGGGGGCGGAAGCACCGGACTGACCGACACGGTACGCCGGGGCGCCGGGCAATCGCTGCTGGTGCAGGCCTACTCCCGCTCGCAACTGGCGCTGAGTGAGCGCTGGCAGCTCAACCTGGGGCTGCACCTGATGCACCTGGCCTTTACGGGCGAAACCTCGCTGGAGCCCCGCCTGGGCCTGCGCTGGCAAATGACGCCGCGCCAATCGCTGTCTGTTGGCTATGGCCTGCACAGCCAAATGGAGCCGTTTTTTGCCTACATCACCGAGCAGCGCAACCCGGCGGGCCAACTGGTACGCCCCAACGCGGACCTGCGCTTCAACAAAGCTCACCACCTGGTGCTGGGCTACCGCTGGCGACCGGACGAGGACCTGCGCCTGGGTGTGGAGGCTTACTACCAGCGGCATTTCAACCTGGTGGTGGGAGAAAATGTGCCCATCTCCCGCATGGGGGGACAGGATTTTATCTTCGAGACCTTCGACCTCAACAATGGGGGTACGGCCCAAACCTATGGCGTCGAACTGGCCCTGGAGCGGTCCCTGGCCCGGGGCTATTACTTCCTGCTCAATGGATCGCTCTTCGAAGCGACCTACGTGGCCAACGACGGGGCAGAGCGCCCTTCGCAGTTCAACGCCGGGCTGATCGGCAACGCCGTAGGCGGCAAAGAGTGGGTGCTGGGCCAGAAAAAAGGGCGCACCAACCTGCTGAGCCTCAACTTGTCGGCCACGTACAGCGGGCGGCAGTATTTCACGCCGGTCGATCTACCTGCCTCGATCGAGGCAGGGCGCTTCGTGTTGGACTACCGTCAGCCCAACACCCTGGAGCAGGACCCGCTGCTGTTCGTGGACGCCTCGCTGGTGTACCAGCGCAACCGACCCAAGTACAGCTCGCAGCTTTCGTTGCAGATCAGCAACCTGCTGAACCGCCGCCCCATGGTCGGGCAGGTCTTTGACCGCAACGACGACGAGATCGATACGCAATTGGGCACCGGGATTTTTCCCATTTTAAGCTGGCGGATTAGCTTTTAGTTCTACTTTAAGTAACGCGAGAAAAATAACTTCCCTCATTCGGCTAGAGATCTCGTTCGAGATCAAGGAAGAAAACCTGAGCCTGGCGAGCCAGGTGAAGGTTTCAAGGTTGAAAGTAAAGATAGCCGCTAGGCGCGGCCATTGAGTGAGCCAATATGAACGGAAAGTATACTACGTGGCGTAAGGATTGTAGAACAGACTACTGGACATCATCCACTCAGACAGAATTTCAAGATTCACAGGATCATA
>CAYVAP010000756.1:0-2665 GCA_964449365.1 uncultured Bacteroidia bacterium | reverse complement strand
AGGATTCCTGATTAAATTTGATCCTATGATCGCCACCCAGCTCCGCGAAATCCGCCGAAACTTCAGCCAGCAGCCGGTTGAGATCGACCAGTTGGACGAATGGTATGTGGATGTCTGCGCCGCACGCGGCCAGAACCCACGCGGACGGCTGCAGCGGCTGCTGGAGGATCATATGGACGCCCATCAGCGGATCTTGTTTGTGGGGTACCGGGGATGCGGCAAGAGCACAGAGCTGAATCACCTCCAAAATGACCTGAAGGGCACGTTCCTGACGCTCAATTTTTCCGTCACCCGAGAACTCGATGCAGTCAATGTCAACTACATCGAATTGTTCATTGTGGCGATGGAAAAGCTGTTTGAGCTGGCGGTCGAGCATCAATTCACCCTTCGCGAGGATTATCTCCGCAGCATCACGCACTGGGCCCAGACGACCGAAGTCCAGGAAATACGAGACAAATTCCTCGGAGGCGAGCTGGGCGCTAACGCCTCTGCCGAAGTCAAAGGCGGCATAGAAACAGGGGTGTTCCAAACGCCCTTTTTATTGAGGCTTTTCACGGCCCTGAAGGTATCGGCCAAAACCAGCAAGTCGTTCAAAGAAACCCTGAAGCGGAATATTGAGCCCAAATTGTCGGAACTGGTTTTTCACTGCAACCGCCTCATTACCGAGGTGCTGATCAATGCTCATAGCCAAGACTACCAAAACCTCTTGCTGGTGATCGAAGACCTCGACAAGATCCCGCTCGAAAACGCCGACGAGCTGTTTTACACCTACGCCGACCAGCTCACCCAACTGGAAACCAACATTATTTTCACCTTTCCCGTGGCCCTGTATTACAACACGCGCTTCAATACCATTCGCCACCATTTCGAGCAGGTGCTGGAACTGCCCATGATTAAGGTAGCCGGCAAAGACGGCAGCCGCAACGCGGAAGGGCATGAACTTATGCAGGACATTGTGGCGAGGCGAATGGACCTGGGGCTATTCGATTCTCCCGAACTGCTGGATCAGTTGATCAGGTACTCGGGGGGCTGCCTGCGCGACCTCTTCCTGATGATCAAGGAGGCGGCCGATACGGCCCTAGATGAGGATCGGAAGAAAATCACTGCGCCGGATGTACTGGGTGCCCTGCAATTGCTCAAAAAAGAATACGACAACAATGTAGCCGATTACCGCAAACCAAGCGGGGTGTTTATTTCGGCAAAGGAATACTACGAGGTGCTGGTGAATCTTGCCAGGAGCCAGGACAAAAAGCTCGCAAACACGGAGGCGGCCATGGACCTGCGCCAAAATCTTTGTATTCTCGGCTATAATGGCGATGGCTGGTGCGATGTGCATCCGGTCATGAAAGAGGTGCTCAAGGACCGGGGACTGCTCCCCTGAATGCCATGACGAACGAAGCCTACTATCCGCAAATCAATCGCTTGCTTCGCTTTCTGACGGAGGAAGAGGCGGGCTACGCCTTTGCTTCGGTGCAAGATCAACGGCTGATTCCACGGATAAACGAAGAACTGCTGCGTCGGACCCAGGAGGCGGGAAAGCGAGCCAAGGTGCTTTTTCTTCGGCCAAACACCGATACACCGATTCCCGCCCAAATTCGCTCCAGCTTGACCTCGCACATCGACGCCCTGATCATTCCCAACCTCGACCTGAGTCTGGTCCAGCAGGGAGAAGCAGTATGGCTCAGCCTGAACTTTTCGCGGGAGCTTTTCCATCAACTGAAAACGCCGACCTTGATCTGGGCTTCCTCAACCTCTCTCCATCGGATGGCCAACGAGGCGCCTGATTTTTTCAGCCAACGGGCAGCCAACACGACTTTTTTTGGGGGCACTGCTCCAGAGCCGATCAGCCCAGACCTTTTTGAGGCTTACCACCCGGATCGATTGCGGGAAGCAGATGTACAAACCCTTAAGCTGAAGATCGGCCTCCTCGAAACCCAATTGAAAGATGCCGAAGCAGCAGGCTATTCCCCCACCCGCCTTGCCACTGACCTCGCCCTGCCCCTGGCCAAGGCGTATGCTGACGTGGGAAGGATTGAAAAAGTAGCCGCTCTCCGTGAAGCATACTGGCATGCACTGCCTCAAAAAGTCGAGCTATGCCTCAAAACGGGTAATCTTTGGTTTCAGGAAGGGAATAAAAAGGCGGCCCTGGCAGATTTTGAAAAAGCCTTGACCCTGGCCCGCGCCGAGGAAGATCAGGGCATGGAAGCCCAGGCGCTCGGGGCCCTCGGTAGTTCACACCTCCGTTGGGCAGCGTATGAATTAGCCCGCTCGTACCTGGAGCAGAGCCTTCGCATTCAGCGCGAAATCGGGGACAAAAAAGGGGAAGGGATCACCTTGAACAACCTCAGCCAGATATTCAAGGCTCGCGGCGACTACGAGACGGCGCTTCAGTATCTGGAGCAGAGCCTTCGCATTGTGCGCGAAATCGGGGACAAATCTGGGGAAGGGACCACCTTGAACAACATCAGCCTGATATTCAAGGCTCGCGGTGACTACGAGACGGCGCTTCAGTATCTGGAGCAGAGCCTTCGCATTCAGTGCGAAATCGGGGACAAATCTGGGGAAGGGACCACCTTGAACAACATCAGCCAGATCTATGATGCTCGCGGAGACTACGAGACGGCGCTTCCGTATCTGGAGCAGAGCCTTCGCATTCAGCGCGAAA
>CAYVAP010000755.1:0-2666 GCA_964449365.1 uncultured Bacteroidia bacterium | reverse complement strand
TGTAGCCGTAGCCACAGCCCCGCTCATAACCGCGTAGCGGTGGCCCCGCTTGTAGCGTAGCCACAGCCCCGTTTGTAGCCGCTCAATGGCTAATTTTCCTACGACATACGAAATGAACCCTGCAAACGACCTTCACCCGCCGACCACTACCAGCGAATCAAGGCTGAGGCCCAAGTAAAGCCACTCCCAAAGGCCGCCAAACAGACCAGATCTCCAGCTTTGACCTTACCCAATTCCCAGGCTTCATTGAGGGCCAAAGGGATGGAAGCCGCCGTGGTGTTGCCGTACTTCTGAATGTTGTTGTGGACCTTTTCTTCGGGCCAGCCCATGGTTTTGCGCACGGCCTCGGCGATGCGGAGGTTGGCCTGGTGAGGAATAAACAGGTCCACGTCGCTGGGCTGATGACCCGTAGCTTGCAGTGCTTCATGGATCACCGCAGGAAACTTCTCTACGGCAAACTTAAACACGTAGCGGCCATTCATAACGGGGTAAATTTTGCCTTCATCGATCATCTCATGGGTGATGTGTCGCTCGGCGTGGCCCGAAGGGGTCAGCACCGCCAGTTGCTCGGCCTGCTCACCGTCGGCGTGCAGATGAGTGGTCAGGATGCCTTGGTCTGCTTCCTCAGTGGCTTGCAAAATGGCCGCGCCGGCCCCGTCGCCAAACAACACCGTGATGTTGCGGCCTTGATCTGAGAAGTCCAGCCCCGAGGAGTGGATCTCCGAACCGATCAGCAGCACATTTTTGTACATGCCAGTTTTGATAAACTGATCGGCCACCGATAGGCCATAGATAAACCCAGAGCACTGCGCCCGGATATCGAGGGCGGGTATCCCTTTTGAATTTAGGCCTAGTTCGCGCTGTACCAGCACTCCAGAGCCGGGAAACATGTAGTCGGGGTTGAGGGTGGCAAAGATGATGAAGTCAATTTCTTCGGCCTCCAGGTTGGCGCGTTCCAGGGCTTGACGGGCGGCCTGTACTCCCATATTGGCCACCGTATCTTTACCGGGGGTGAAGTAGCGCCGCTCGCGGATACCGGATCGCTCGCGGATCCATTCGTCGGAGGTATCCATGCGCTGGGCGAGGTCATCGTTGGTAACCACATTGTCGGGTACGTAGGCCCCAAGGGCAACAATTCGTGAGCGTAGCATAGTCGATTGATCGCTTTGGAGTAAAAATGAGCCGTGTGCTGATCAAAAAGAACCCGAAAGTAGCACCTTTTTAAGCCAATAGCCAGCCCCAAAGTGGGCTGGTTATGCATCACTGGATTCGCCAGCTTTCGTGTGGGCCTGGATGACACTGTACATCAAGCGGGAAGTGGCCCGGGTGAAGGTGCATACATCGCAGTACGTGCCTCCTTCATTTGCTGGCTCGCCACAACATTTACACGTGGGCGGTTCAGGAGGCTTGGGCGAAGGCAGAAACAGCCAGATCACTGCCATCACGATCAAAAAGAAGAACAGAGGATTCATGGAGCTAAGGGATTTGAGGCCAAAACTATCCACTACCTGGACATTTCGAAAAAACATAATAAAATCACCATTCGTCGCTACGCGGGACGAATGCTCATTTCAAAAACAGCAGTATACCAGCATGATGATGGTATCTATCAGCAGAGAAGAGTTTGAGGGAAAGTGTGTCGAATCGGAATGCTTAACTATACGAAGACTCGGCCAAAGGTTTTCAGCGTGTTGACAAATTCCGCAGAAAGTGACGGCAATTGACATAGCCTCCCCTCGCGCTGGGCGCAAATGCCTCTTCAGGCCTCAGAAGAGGGGGTAGCTTGCTGGATCTCTTCGATCCAATAATCGGGCAACAGCTCACGCAGGGGCACGATGCGGTCTGGGGCCACGATCACGCGGGTATAGTGTCGGTTTTCGGCGTCCACCTGATGCATCAATTCTCGACAGCGACCACAAGGGGGCAAAATCCGATCTTCGTCGACCGCCACGATCAGGTCGATGCGCGTTTCGCGGTGCTTGAGCATCTCGGCGATGGCGGCGTGCTCAGCACAAAATCCAATGCCGCAGTAAAAATCCGTGTTGATCCCCGTGTAGAGATTGCCTCGGTCCGTGATCAAGGCTACGCCGACAGCCGCTGCGGTGAGGCTGGGCTTGGCGAGGGGAAAACTGCCTACCAACTGCTGGGCGGCTTGGATGAGTGAGGCTGGCGTCATGAAGTGAACTTATTTTGCGGGACGTGGAAGTTACGCAAAATTGGGACAATCTTCATGGGCCCTCACTTTTCTTACCTACCGTCGAGGCAAGCTCATTTTTGCCGCCGCCGCTTTGGATGGGGCAAAAGCGATGCCCGCGTCGCCGTCGTAGGGATGCAGCAATGGCTTAGATCAAACCTATACGCGGGAGTCTAGGGGGGTAAGACTCCCGCGTTCGTTCTCAGCGTCCGCTGCGCTCGATACGGCGCTGCAAGCGACGGCGAGCCGCCTCAGTGTTGGCTTGCTTTTCAGCTTCGCTGGTTTCCAGGCCCAGGCTCTGAGCCAGGCGACGACGAAAGGGCGCCTCTGAGGTACGCTGATCGATCTCTTGGATGGATTTAGGCATGAGTGGGTAGATTGGGAAATGAAAATGGAGAGTAGCTCACCTACATGAACGGTCAGGGGTATAAGGGAAATAAGGTATAGGGGAATAAGGTATAGGGGAATAAGG
>CAYVAP010000754.1:0-2671 GCA_964449365.1 uncultured Bacteroidia bacterium | reverse complement strand
TTGAACTTTAAACCGCGAAACTAATGACTAGCTGTGCGAGGCTTTTTCTCCACGCCAAGTGGGGGTAAGGGCACCCAACTTTCGCGGAAGATTCGCCGAAAAGATCAACCAAGCAGGTAAAGTTACTTGGGTTGCGTTCCCTGTCTACTCGTCGGGCGGGAGAGGCGCGGCCTCTTTGCGGCGGATCATCTTGATCTCGCGCAGCAGAGCCCCCGTTACTGAGCCTCCCGTGATGTGCGCGGCATGGCCATGCCCGCGCCGCGCCAGGGCCTGCATCTCGGCGATCGTGAAGTCGGCCATGTTGCCAAAATAAAACACCGACATCGGAATGCGAGGGGAAGCATCCTTGCGCAGCGGTCGGTCGAGGTCGTCGGGGTTGAAGCCCCCATCGGTAGCAAAGATGATGCGATTGTTGCCCTCTGGGATGAACTGCTCCTCGGCCAAGGCGTAGGCCATCGCCAAGGCTTTGCGCGGCTTGGTGCCCCCTTGCGACTTCAGGGTCTCGATGGTCTCGGTGATCAAATCCCGCTTTTCGGCGCTGATAGCGGCTAGCTGCAGGTGGGGCTTGCCTGAATAGGTGATGATCGACACCCGATCTTCGGGCCGCAAAAAGGGCAGCAGATTGACCAAAGCCTCGCGCAAGATGGGCAGCTTGCGGGGCTGATTCATGGAAGCAGATACGTCGAGCAGCAGCACCAGATGCGTAGGGGCATAGCCCGAGAGGTCGTAGAGGCTGTCGATGCGAGCCGAGTCGGCGGCGGTTTGGGCTTTGGCGTAGAGGCGGGCCGAGTCAGCGGCACTCACCTGAAATGCTCCCTCGGCGTAGCTCAACTCCTGCTTGAGTCGGTCGGGCCATGGCTGAGGCCGCAGCACCCAGGCCGAACCACGCCCACGATCTTCTCGGTGGCCATTGACCAGGAGATCTGGCCGCTGATCTCCGTCGAGGTCGCCCGCAGGGTTGAGCGAGTAGCCCCAGCGGTACGCGCCACTAGCTTCGCCTTCGAAGTTGGGGGTGGTAAAACTGATCTTGTGATGCTGCCTGACTGCGCCCTCCGCGTCGAGCGCGAGCACATAAATGGCGCCGCGGTTTTTGCTGCCGTCATCGTCGAGAAAAGCGCCCGTGGCCACCGCCACGAGGCTATCGCCCATCAATCCGGGGAGGTGGGCCAGACTCGCCCCCCAGCGGTCATCGGTGTCGAGGTGAACATCAAAGCCGCCATGCTCATTGCGCAGGATGTGATGACGAAGAGGCAGGCCCTTTTCCCCCAACCAAAGCAGGTGCACCGCCCCCTGATCTACCCCCGTGCCATCGTCGCCAGGCGCCCCAACCATCAGCTCGGGCCAGCCGTTGCGGTCCAGATCGCCCGGCGAAGCCAAGGCATAGCCCCATTGATCGCCTTGGCGTAGCCCCTCCTGCCAGTCTTGAGGCATGTGCTCACTCAGGGCCATGGCCTCCCCCACCCGATCGGGCGCAGCCATGCGCAGCAGGTACACTTCGCCCCTTGCTTTGTCAGGGTCGCCGGGAGCGCCTACCACCAGGTCTACCTGCCCGTTGCCATTTACGTCGCCGAGGGGTAAGATATCTTGCCCGAAGCGCTTCCCACTAGATACCACGCCTTGGAGGCCATCGACTCGCCCGTGCAGGGGGATGACTCGCTTAAGGCTACCATCGGCTTGGAGCAAAAGGATCCACACGATGCCGTAGGGCAAAGCCCCCAAGTATGCATCGGGTTCGCAGACCGCCACATCGGGCACCCCATCGCCGTCCCAATCGCCCAGGGATTCGACCCGCTGCCCCCAGTTTCCTTGCCAGAGGTAGTAGCTAGCCAGACTAGCTGGCCGGGTGATGCGCTGGCTGTGGCGAACCTCTCCGGCGGTATCGAGGCTCACGATCAGCAGGCTGCCCGGCGCTTGGCCTTCGCCCGGTTGCCCCAGGGCCAGCTCAGCCAGGCCATCGCCGTCGAGGTCGCCCAGATGGGCCAGGCCAGCCCCGAGTTGCGCCCCGGCGGGCGGAGACGCGACCTGCGACAATGCCTCGGCCTGGAGATGCCAGTGCTCGTAGAAGATGTGGGGCTGGGCACAGAGCGAATGCACACCAAGTAGCAAGGTCCAAAGGGCAAGTCGTCGCATAGGTCGATGGATGGATAGATGAGACCCCAAAGGTACGAGGGTGCAGGTAAGGTGCAAATGGAGAGACAACCCTGCCCCTGAACGCCAAAAGACCGCCCCCTTGCGGGGGCGGCTTGTATGGAACATAGGGCAACATTCTCTCCGGGTTTATTTGAGACAAGATGACTGGATGACAAGAAGTCGCTTTGTCTCCCTACTGAGGGTGTCAGCCTCATCTTGCTCTCCTGTCTGTTCACGGGAAAGCGGACCTACCCCCAGGTTGCGCGGGTGGCCCTTGCCTCCTGGATCAAGTTCGAGGCAAGCTGCGCACTCCGCTGTCCGGGGTTTCCAGACCCCGGACCGTGCTAGGCTGGCCGGCTCCGATCAGCACAGGTTGCGCGGGTGGTCCTTGCCTCCTGATTCCCGTCCCAGTCCTACCCGAAGGTGGATGGCTCTTTCACGGACCAGCCAGCAAGGTTCAGGGACCAGGGCTCCTTTCTTCCTGATCCTTGCACCCTGACCTCTGATCCCTGTCCAGTCCTACCCGAAGGTGGATGGCTCT
>CAYVAP010000753.1:0-2674 GCA_964449365.1 uncultured Bacteroidia bacterium | reverse complement strand
GTGGCCGCCCAAGCGGCTAAATTTACTTTCAACCTTGAACTTTAAACCGCGAAACGAATGACTAGTACTCCCACTCATTCTTCACCCCATTGAACCAGGTGAAGCCCACCTTCCACTGGCTACCGATGGCGTTGGCGCTATTGCTGTAAGAGCTGACGTAAAAAACCCCAGCTTTGAAGCGCTGCCGCTTGATGCGGAAGGGTACCTGCAAACCCGCAAACACCTCGTTGTGCCAAAAGCTTCCGTCCTCCATCAACAGCATGCCACCGCCCAGGGTGGTTTGTAGAGGTAGGCGCTTGAGCAGGGGAACCTTGTCGATCAGGGTACCACCAAAGTCGTGCAGGTAATGCCCTGAGAAGTAGGCGTTGCGGGTGTTCATGGTGCTATCGAGCAATTGGAACACCTGAAGGGGATTCACGAAAATGAAGGGATCGGAGCCCCGGAAAAATACTTCATCGGGCAGGCGAATGCGCTCGGCTTGCAGATATCGCCCGGCTTCCGTGCGCCAGCGAGAGGTACCGATAGCCCCCACCGGAAACTCATGCTCGACCTCCAGCGCCAGAAAATCATAGTTGATATCGCTACCCAGGACCCCCGGCACCGCCTTGCGGTATTTGAGGGTAAAGGTCGGCCACACGCTGCCCTTGATCACCTTGCGGTAAGGCTCTAGGTAGTACAACTGCCGAGGGGTGTACGACAGCTTGATGTCAAAGCGCAACTGCCGAAAGGGATCGAAGGCACGCGGCTGATTGAGGTCGCCGAAGAGGGCATCGCCCCACTCAGCCAGTTGGAGCTGATCGATGGCCCGGTAGTCGGCAAATTCGAAGCCCACGTCGAGAAAGAGGCCATTGACCAGTTCCATGCGATGCTCGGCCCCGCCATAGACTTTGTTGAGAAAATTGCTGCGGCTGAAAATGGCCGTAAAGCTGGTATTGAGTGTGATCAGCTCGTACGTGTTGCCGCCCTTAAGGGTCGCCCGGGCAAAGCGCCTCGGCGCGTAGGTATAGCGTACGCGACCTTTGCCGCGCAGATCTTCATTGGCAAAGCCATAGTCGACCTCCCCGCCCACCGAGAGCTGGGTACCGCGTCGAAAGGTCTTGCTCACTCGCCCCCCCAGCGCGTGCCGATAGCCCCCCACGCCATAAAATTGAGCCTGCTGCAGCAGCGAATTGATGTAGTAATGCATGCGCCGGGGACGATCGCGAAAGGCCATGCCGTTGAATAGAATGTCCCAGAAGCCCAGGTGATTGTAAGCCGAGTCGATTTCGTGGAGATATTCCGCTTGGCTGTAGCGCTCGATCAGGCTGTCCTGCTCCTGGCTAAAAGCCACCTCCTGCGGGTCGAGCCCGGTGGGGCGCAGCTCCGCCCAGTAGCTGCTGTCTCGCTCGAAAGCCTCTCGCTCGGTGCGCCGCAGCTCGCTGCCCAAAAAACTGCTGGGCCACTCGATATCCACCGCGTAATTCCGATGCAGCGCCACCGTCAGCCCATGGTGATGCTCCTTGCGCTCCTTCACCAGATATTGGTAGCGCTCTTCACGCAGCAGCCAGCGCCCCTGCTCATCCGGCTCGTATCGATGCGAGAGGTGAAACGCTGCGAAGTAGCTCAGCGTGGCAGGCATCACCTCGAAGTCCACCGACTCGATGGCCCACAGGCCATCTATCACCACCAATTCGCCTGAAAAATACGGCCCCACCTCGTTGCGCGGTTTCACCTCGATACGGTAATGAACCCGCCCCTGCTCTAGGTACGACTCCAGCAAGCGATAGCGATAGATCAGTCGCCACATGGTCGAGTTGAGCGGTGAGATGAAGGGCCGATCGCCCAGGCTCGGGGCCTGGATCAGGTTGTCATAAAAGTTGAAGTCGGCCTGCGACACGTCGGTGTAGAAGAGGTAGGGATTGGTCAGTTCAGAGCGGTAGGCCTCCCCCACCCCATCCCAAGCGGTAGCGATGCTTTTGCTTCGTTCGGGATTGTCATGGCGATAGGCTTTGACCACCGATTGATAGCGGTTGGGGCGCTCGAAGTAGGTCTCGCTGAATGATTCGATCAGGTCTACCGTCTTGATGCTGTCTTCGGGCGGGAGGGTATCCCCGCTCACACTGTCGACCCGCACAGGGGGCGATGCGAGCGTGGCTACCTCCCGGCGCACTTTGAGGTACGTGTCGCAGCGGTAGCGCTCATACTGCTGCTGAAACGCTCGCTTGTGAGCAATCACCTCGGCCATGATCGCGTAAGCGGGATCTTTTTTGCCGCCTTCGATCTCAACCGTGGCCATTTGCCAATCGACCGGGGTGAGCGTAAAGTCTAGAGAGTAACGCTCGCCCGCCTCAAGATTGAGGGTCGTTTCTTGCGCCGCGAACCCCAGATGCCGACACTCGATGGGGTAGCGACCGGGTGCCAAACTCAACCGATAAGCGCCCTGCTCGTTGCTGAGAGCGCCTCGGTCAGCCCCCACCACCGACACCCGCGCGTAAGGCACAGGCGTACCTTCGGGCGTTCGTACCAGCCCCTCCAGCGTTTGTGACCATCCCTGCTGAGACAAAAATGGCAGCAAACCCAGCAAGCAAATCCAACGGAGATATCGATGCAAATCAGTGTGATCAAGCGATGGTACAATCAAGCGATACTTCAAAGTGGTTGAATGGTAGAGTGGTTGATTGATTGAATGGCCTTG
>CAYVAP010000752.1:0-2675 GCA_964449365.1 uncultured Bacteroidia bacterium | reverse complement strand
GGGCCAGGTATTGCTGCTCGGTCTGGCCGGGAGTGGGAATGAGCAGCAACCGTGGCAGGCGCAGGGCGGCAAAGTCCATCAGGCTGCTGTAGCCCGAGCGGGCAATCACGGCCTTGGCTTGGAGCAGCAAGGCCGCCAATGCCTCAGCATCGAGAAAAGAGAGCAAGCGTCCATTGGGGCCTGGCGATACCTGCAATGGGCCGGGAAGGCCCTGTATCACCCATAGCTCGGCATCGAGCGCGGGGGCCGCGACCTTTAGCCGGGCTTCTAGCTGACTGCGCTGCGGCTCGGGCCCGGATAGCAAGGCCACGTAAGGGGGGCTTGTGCTGGTCAGAGACGTAGGCAGAACGGACGCGGGGCTCCGTTTCAAGCGCGACAACGGCCCCAAAAAGGTCAAGTCTTGGGCGTAGGGATACTCGCTGACCAGTCGCCCGGCTAAGCCGTGGGGCGGCGGCGTATCGGGCACCCAATGCTGAGAAAAAGGCCGCAAAAAGTGGTAGTGAAAATGCGCTAGGGCGCTTTCTGCCCAGGCAAAGCCCGGCGGAAGCTGCAGCGCCAGTTGATGAGCCAACCACACCGAGGGGCGATCTTGCGACCAGCAGCCATAGCGATGATCGGAGATCACGGCGTCGAGCTGATGCTGTTGCATGAGCGTCTCGGTGCGCCGATGTTCATCCGCGATCACGCGGCGGAGGCGAGGCAGTTGCCGGAGCAAGATGGGCCATTGCTGTGGACCTGCGCTGTAGCGCACGGCGTAGCCCGGCAGCTCATGCAGGGGGAGCTGAGCAAAGCGTTTGCGCCCAAACTGGGCCGCCGTACCACTGCTGCCTAGGTGTACCCTTGCTCCCTGACGCAGCAAAGACTCGATAAGCGGGACACAGCGGGTGGCGTGTCCCAGCCCCCAATCCATGGCCGTGACCAGAATGCGCAACGAGGATTTTGGCATGTAGCAATGATACAAGACCTTGGCCCTGGGAAACAAGTCCACGTGACGAAAAAAGGAAACCTGTAAAGCTTACAGATTTCCTTCGTTGCGAGTAGTAGGGGGTGTTGAGATGAGCAAGTGGCTCAGGTGTAGTAGGCCTGAGCCTGCTCTGTCAATTGGGATAAAGCCGCTAAGCTTTACGAAAAATCGCGAGGGGATGCAAAAAGGTAGTAGTCAAAAAATCGGTCCCTCTAAAAATCAGTAGTAGTAGTAGCAGTGCATTGAATCCCCTGTTTCAAATTTGTCAATACCAATATATGAAAAGAATCGATAACTTCATCTTCCAAGGAGGTTTTTTTGGGTTTTTTACTCAATTAAGATCATAAAGAATTGATTATCAGACCACTGATCCAATTTACTAAAATGGAAAAAAAATGGGGCAATATTCCTAATCTTTTAATGGAGGGACAAATCGAAAAAGCACCCAACCGAGCAGATTGGGTGCATAGTGGAGAGAAATTTTGGAAAAAATTTAGTTTACCAGGACTAATTTTTGCCATATTGGCAAAAATAGCCCAGAAAATCCTTAAAGCTTGGCCAATAGCTCTTTCTTCTTGGCATCAAATTCTTCCTGGGTCAACACACCCATGGTTTTCAGTTCGCCTAGCTCTTTGAGCATCTTCATGATCTCATCTTTGCTCATTTCTGCTTCCTGCGATGGTTCACCCTGCGGCGGCTGTTGCTGATTGGCCTGATTCATCATGTTCATCATCATGTTGCCCATGGCAAAGCCTGCGCCCATGTCCATGCCCTGGTTGCCGCCGCTGGGATTTTCGGCCGATTTCTCCACCGCGTTGGCCGCTTTAAATTGCATGAAGCGGTTCATGTCGCCCACCATGTTCATCTGCGTATTCTTGCGCAGGTACTCTTGCAGTTCGGGTGGCAGGGTGATGCTCTGGATGGAAAAGTCGGTCAGTGCCAGGCCAAAGCCAGCAAAATAGTCGGCGATTCGCGGCTGCAGGGCGTCGGCAAACTCGGTCTTCTGCGCCTGCATCTGCACAAAAGAAAAGTCTGTGGCTGCCATCTCGGCCACTACCTCGGTGAAGCGATCGACCAACTTACCACGCAGGGTACCCTCGATGTCGCTCAGGGTGAGGATGGGCTTGGTGCCCACCATCTCGCGAAAGAAGGTCTCGAAATCCACGAGGCGAAAGTTGTACGAGCCGAAGGCGCGAAACTCTACCTGCCCAAATTTGCTGTCGGGAATAGTCACCGGGCTGGGAGTGCCCCATTTATTGTCGGTAAACTGCCGTGTGTTGAAGAAGTAGACGTCGACCTTGAAGGGCGACTCTAGCCCAAACTTCCAGGAGCGCAGGTTGGTCAGAATCGGCATGTTGCGCGTGGTCAGCTCGTGGCGACCAGGCTCATACACGTCGGCCATTTTCCCTTCGTTGATCAAAATGGCCGTTTGCGATTCGCGCACCGTCAACTGTGCCCCCATTTTGATCTCTTTGTCCTGGTCGGGAAATTTCCAGCTCAAGACGTCGCGTGAGTAATCGACCCACTCGATGACGTCTATAAATTGCCCTTTGATGAAATCAAACAGTCCCATGTGTAATGAATAGTTCGTTCCCAGATATGTCCCGGATAGCCATCCGGAATCATGCTCGAAGGTGGTTAAAGGTGTCCCCCGACCCTAAGTAACGCGAGAAAAATAACATGCCGATTTCGCGCAGAGAATTCGTGCCAG
>CAYVAP010000751.1:0-2682 GCA_964449365.1 uncultured Bacteroidia bacterium | reverse complement strand
GGCCCGAGGTGAAAAAGTAGATCGTTTTTTCCAGGTCAAAGGCATAAGCGGGAAAGAAGTGGCCGCGCACAAATTGGTGAATGGCTTCTTTGTTTTGCTGATGCTCATTTTGCACCTCGTGGCTCACGTCGGTGGGGCGAATGTCGAAGCCGTTGGGAGTAACGATCTCTGGCTTGCGCCCGATCAGATGGATACACTCCCGAGCGGTGATGTCGCTGACGGTGGTGAAGACATTGGCCCCGTGGGCGGCGGCCCGCTCGATCTGAATGCGCGACTCGATGTTGAAATAGCGGGCCTCTTTCTGCCAGTCGTAGAAAGGCAGATTCCCGTAAAAGTTGGGATCATTTTGGGCTAGGTAGCGCCCCAGCATGGTGGCGTGGGTGGTAAAGACCGTATGGATCGGCAGGCCATCGCGACGTATTTCGGGGATGGCGGTAGCGGCCATCCATTCGTGCACGTGCGCAATCACCGGCCGGGTATTGACCTCTTCTTCGGTGAGGCGGGTCAGAAACACCTTGACCATCCAGCCAAAAGTCACGACTTGGTCGAGCAAATCATCGTTGCTGGGCAGGCTGATGTTGTGATGCTCCCAAAGCAGATATTTGATCTCACCTAGCCGATCGTAGACCGTAAAGGGATTGAACAAGATGGTGCGGGGGCGGCCATCGGTAAGCCAGCGGCCATAATGCACCTCAAAGCCACGCTCGCGCATCTTGCGCACCGCTCTGCCAAAAGGATCGTTGGGAGCTTCGATGGGCTCAAAGATCGCCGACACATTGCTGTGTACGTAGGGGCCAACGAGGCAATATCGGTCGCCCCACTTGGCCTGCATGCTCGGTACTTTGGAGCGGATCACGGTGTAGATGCCACCAACCTGATTGGCTACCTCCCAAGCGACCTCTACCAGTAGAGACTCTTTTTTGGTAGCTGGCGGGTTGCCAGGATCGCGGCCGTTAGCGGCATTGGGATTGGCAGAATGAATGGTCATAGGATCGGGTAGTAGGGGTTCATCTCGCAAAGATAGACCCCTAAAAGGTACCAAATAATCCTGTAACAGGTCAAATCAAATGCAAATGTCGGCCTCACACGCTACTTTCACCTGGATGAACGGCTAAGGGGCTAAGGGAGATAAGAGAAATGAGGAATAAGGATATGAGGTGTAAGGGAAATACGACACTTCGGTCAGCCCTCGTTCATTTTGGCTCACTCAGGGGGTGCTCACCTACATGATGGTTCGTAGTCGAAGGCACTGGTAGTCAACTGATTAAAACCAGCGGCGTAGCGGTGGCCCTGCCATGGGGTGTTCGCCGAGGCAGAAAGCGGCTCGATGAGGTTGAGAGATCGAGCGCTCTTGGCTCTACTCCTCCACGGCAGGAGCAGTCTCTTGATGGCTGCTGCCATAAATCCAGTCAAACATGCCTTGCACAAATACTTGCAAGGGCGAGTGGTGGTGGGTGCTGTCATTATTTGCAGGAGGGGGAGGGCTGCTTTTCAGGGTCAAGTACGCCTGTGGCGCGTGGGTAGGCTGGGCGCGGGTATCTGATTGTTTTCCTTTGATAGGACCAGCCAAGGCTGTGCTAGCCAGGGTAAACAGCAGAGCAAAGAGAGTGAAGTGTTTCATCGCTTGGTCGTTGGATGGCTAAAAAGCGTTTATGAGGTCGAGACTACGACTCATTTTCTTTCAAGATACAATAATTTTAGGCAACCTGCACGTTTTTCTGCTTCTGGGGAGTAGGTCCATTTTCCGCGCGCGTCGCGCAGCGTTTGGTGAGCGCGCAGAGGGAGCCGCTTTCACCCCTGCGCGCCACCCTCTGAGTCTCTCGCAGAAAACGCCGAGACGCGAAGCAACAGCCATGCTTTGCGCCCTCGGCGTCCCCCGCGAGAAACCAACCAGTACCGTAAAGCCTCTGCGCACCATGTCAAGTCAGGGGCGCGGAGCACGGCGCGCAGGGGAAAACTGTGCTCCCCCCCTGCTTTCACTAAGCCCAGGCCCCACAAACCGGATTTTCTTTTCTCCCCTACCCAACCTCTCGGTCTGGGCCTGCGTGTATCTGCCTGAACGGTTGGCCGACCTTTCTATTTTTCATTCTCCCAACCCTCGGTTTTTTCATTCACCAAGCAAAATGACGATGAGACGAATCATAACTATCCTCACCACCCTGAGCCTGCTACTGGCTTCCCAGATTAGCCAAGCCCAGATCTCGGAACTCAATATTGGAATTGTCATTAGAGACCAGAGCAGTGCGCCCATTCCCTTTCAGTCTTTTGACCTACAGGTCATTGGCAACATATCCGGGCCGTTATACACCCTTACGGCCTTCACTGACGCCTCGGGCTATTTCCAGGACACGCTACTCGCCGCCCCTCCCCAGCAAGGGACGTTGCTGCTGAGCACCACGGATTGTCAGGGGCTCACAGTCAATGATACCCTGTCATTCAACGACTCGGCGTTTCAGTATCACAATTTCGACCTCACCATTTGTAACAGTGGTGCAAACTGTCAAGCCGGTTTCACCTTTAATACCACGGGACAGGCAGTTGATTTTACCAACACCTCTACGGCTGGCCCCAATGCTACCTACTTCTGGGATTTTGGCGATAACACCAGTAATGGTACCTCCACCCTGCCCAATCCTAGCTACACCTATGGTGCACCAGGGGTCTATGCGGTTAGTCTCACGG